>WTAW01000116.1 GCA_013139435.1 Candidatus Aminicenantota bacterium
AGTCCAGATTAAGAAAGGAGGGCAAAGATGCGTTTAATATTCGTTGGTTTTGGCACTGTAGGCCAGGGATTGGCAGAGCTTTTGGTAGAAAAAAAGGACCTATTATCCAGGAGGTATGGTCTGGAGCCGGTTGTGGTCGGTATTTCGGATGAGATGAAGGGGAGTGTTATAAATCCTGCAGGAATAGATCTCACTGAGCCTCTAGATCTGCTGAAATCAGAAAAATCGTTGTGTGATATGGAAATTGGGAAATATGATGGGAATGCTCTGGATATGATAAGGGATGCCGGTGCAGATGTGATGCTTGAAGCCACATACACCAACATAAAAACAGGAGAACCGGCGACGTCTCATATCAAAGCGGCTCTGGAAAAAGGGCTCCATGTGGTCACAACGAATAAAGGACCTCTGGCTCTCCATTATCAAGATCTTGTTCAGATAGCAGAGGCCACACAAGTCCAATTCCTGTTCGAGGGAACAGTGATGAGCGGGACGCCGCTGCTCAATCTGCTCAGGGAAACACTTGCAGGGAGCACCATCGCCGAGATCAAAGGAATTTTGAATGGGACGACGAATTATATCCTGACGCGCATGGAAGAAGGGCTTCCCTACGAGGATGCGTTGAAAAAGGCCCAGGAGCTGGGGTATGCAGAAGCGGTCCCGGATGCGGATGTCCTGGGCTGGGATGCTCTTGCAAAAGTGACGATACTGGCAAAAGTCGTGTACGGATCGAATGCAGATCCTTTTGACTATCCCTGCCAGGGGATCACAGAGATAACTGCCTCTGCGATCGAAGAGGCCAAGAGCCGGGGAAAGCGGTTCAAACTCATCGGAAAGGTTTGGAGTGAGAAAGGTATTGCCAAAGCCTCTGTGGCTCCTGAGGAAGTGGATGTCAGCCATCCTCTGGCCAGTGTCATGGGAGCAACCAATGCTGTCACAGTCACGACAGATACACTGGGTGATGTGACAGTTGTTGGTCCCGGTGCAGGAAGAAAAGAGACCGGTTTCAGCATGCTCATTGATCTGATAAAAATAGCCTCGGAAATAAGGAGAAAAAGATGAAAAAGAAGATTTGTGTTCTGTTTGTCCTTTTGCTATCACTGACTCTATTCGGCTATAGCCAAGAGGGTCTAAAAGTATTTATCTCTGTGGATATGGAAGGGGTCTGCGGTGTGGTTCACTGGGAAGATGTGAGTCGCAGCGGAAAGGACTATGGCCTTTTTCGGAGGCTGATGACGGAGGAGACCAACGCCGCGATTGAAGGTGCGCTCGCGGCAGGAGCGACGGAGATCCTGGTGAGGGACTCGCATGGCAGTGCCCGTAACATCCTGCCCGATCTGCTCCATCCCAGTGCTGAGCTGATCCGCGACTGGGCATACAGCCCTCTCAGCATGATGGAAGGGATTGATGAAACTTTTGATGCTGTGATTTTTATCGGATACCATGCTAGGGCAAATACTCCGGATGCAACGCTTGACCACACCATGTCATCGTCGGCAGTGTACGAAGTCACCCTCAACGGGAAAAAGATGCCGGAGGCGGGGATCAATGCTTTCATTGCCGGTAATTTCAGAGTGCCTGTTGTTTTGGTTGCGGGCGATAAAGCTATTTGTCAACAGGTGACAGAGCTTTTCGGAGAAGTGGAGACCGTTGCCGTCAAAGAGGGCATCGGGAATGCGGCCAAGATGCTTCATCCCAAAAAAGCCCAGGAGCTGATTAAAAAAAAGACCACAGAGGCGTTGAATCGAGTGAGTGATTTTAAACCCTTCACATTCACGCCTCCCTATACCATGGATGTTACGTTTAGAGACGAGTGGCGTGCTGAGGATGCCTCTTGGTTTCCCGGTGCCAAAAGAAAGACAAGCACGACTGTTTCCTACACCAGCAACGATTGGATGGACGTATTAAGGTTTTTTAAGTTCGCCTTTTAACCAAATACAAAATAGTCTGGGATCCATTCCCCGAATGGACCGTTTAATGTGGGATGATGTAGGGTCTGTTCCTGCAACGGACCGGATGATTAAGACAAATGTAGGGCCAGCTCCCCGAGCTGACCGAATGAAGCAAAACTGGCTTTAAAAAAAAGGAGTAGCGGAAATTTATTCCGCTACTCCTTTGTCGTTCTGGTGCTATTTCTGCTCTTACTTCTTAACTTGTTCTTCGACCCAGTCTGTGGTGACAGTCTTCGGCCGTTCGATCGCCAGACCAAGGACCCTATCCCAGATCAAGGATGAAAGGACACCGAGCGCTCGAGAAACACCAAAGCATACGGTGTAGAAGTCATATTCTTTCATGCCATAGTGGAGAAGGATAACTCCGGAGTGAGCATCAACATTGGGCCACGGATTTTTGGCTTTTCCCTGTTCTTCGAGGATGGGGGGAACAACTTCATAGAGTGCGCTCACGGCCTTGAAGATCTCATCATCGGGAAGATGTTTCAGGGAGAAGTCTCTCTGCGCCATGTACCTGGGGTCGGTCTGACGGAGGACAGCATGGCCGTATCCGGGGATGACCTGACCTGAATTCAATGTATCCCAGCAATACTTTGTGAGCTGTTCTTTTGTGGGAACGCCGCCCAATTCATCCATGAGATGCATAACCCATCGAAGAACTTCCTGGTTGGCCAAACCATGTAAGGGGCCAGCAAGGCCGTTCATGCCTGCTGCGAGTGAGTAGTAGGCGTCGGAAAGTGCAGAGCCCACGAGGTGTGTGGTATGCGCTGAGACATTTCCACCTTCGTGGTCGCTGTGGAGCACGAGATAGAGGCGCATGAGTTCTGTGAAAGCGGGATCATCGGTAACGCCGAGCATATGGGCCATGTTGCCGCCCCAATCCAGTTCGGGGTCAGCCGCAATGTGATCTCCATTCCTGTAGCTTTTGCGGTAGATGTAGGCTGCAATCCTGGGGAGTTTGGCGAGCAGGTTCATGACATCTTCGTACATGGGATCCCAGTATTCCATCTTGCTGATGCCTTCTCTATACTGTTGAGAAAAGACAGAATCTTTTTGGAGAGATACGATAGCTGCGGAAAACTGAGTCATGGGATGTGTATCTGCAGGGATGGCGTCGAGGATCTTGACGAGATAGTCAGGAAGTTCACCGCGTTTTTTCCATTCTTCGGTGATCTCTTTGACATTGTCCTCAGTGGGTAAGTCTCCAGTAAGAAGCAGATAAAAAAGTCCTTCGGGGAGGGGTTCCTCTCCACCGGGGGCCTTGGGGAGCTTCTCTTTGAGCTGTGGAATGTTGTAACCGCGAAAACGAATGCCCTCAAATGGGTCAAGGGCTGAGGTTTCGGTCACGATACATTTCACGCCGCGCATTCCACCATAAGCTTGAGTCACTGTGACGTCTGAGATTTTTTGATCACCGTACTCTTTGACGATCGACCTGACTTTGTTGCGCATGGGGTCGATCTTCGACTGAAAAGTTTCTTTTAAAGACATTAATAGACCTCCTTTTATATGTTTTGTATTAAATACTAGTCTTCCGCCCTTGATTTGACGGAAAAAGAATATAACACTGTGATGCAACTCTGTCAACTACTTCCTAACTTTGAAATTCTTTGACACAAAAGCTCCACAAATCTGGTAAAAAAGCACCGGATGTAGGGTCCGTTCGCCGAACGGACCGGATACCAAATTTAAGCAATCTTTGAATAAATCTGAGGGTAAAAGTGGTATAAAAAGTGTAAGGTCACTAGAATATGGAATCATTTACTCAAAGAGATGTTTGACTTTTTTGCCTTGACATTGTTTATTATGTATAAAAATTTCGTAGATGAAGGAGACAAGAAATGGGTGGATTGTTAGTTGTTCTTATCATAATCGGGGCGATCGTCATTTTCGCCATCGGTATCTACAACAACCTGGTAACGCTGAGGAACAGGGCGGATAATGCTTGGGCCCAGGTGGATGTTCAACTGCGGAGAAGGTACGACCTGATCCCCAACCTGGTCGAAACAGTCAAAGGATATGCCAAACACGAAAAGGAAACCTTCCAGATGGTGACGGAAGCACGGGCGAAAGCCATCAATGCCCAAACAGTCAAGGAGCAAGGGGATGCAGAAAACATGCTCTCCGGTGCGTTGAAGTCGCTGTTTGCTGTTGTAGAGAGTTATCCTGACCTCAAGGCCAATCAGAATTTCCTGATGCTTCAGGAAGAACTGGCCGGAACAGAAGGCAAGATCGCCTATGCGCGGCAGTTTTACAATGACACAATTATGAAGTTCAACACCAAACAGCAGGTGTTCCCGGCGAGTATCATTGCCGGCATGTTCAATTTCTCGGAGAAGGAATACTTCGAGATCGAAGAGCCCGAAGCCAAAGAGCCTGTCAAAGTTGAGTTCTAATCTCGGTTGATCTTTTTGGGCAACGTTCAAGATTTAGGCTAAGCACAAAATGTACGAACAGATCTCCAGTAACAAGAGAAAATCCTTCTTTCTGATCCTTTTCTTTCTGGTGTTGATCTTTGCTCTGGGTTGGTTTTTTGGGCAGATCACGGATCTTGGATCTTACGCGTTGATTCCGGCAGCTATCATTGCTGTACTTATGACAATAGGCAGCTACTACGGCAGCGATAAGATCGTGTTAGCTGTTAGCCGTGCCCGTCCTGTATCCAAGGAAGAATATCCGTATCTCTACAATGTTGTAGAGGGACTGGCAATTGCAGCAGGGCTCCCCAAGCCGCGTTGCTACATCATCAACGATACCGCCCCTAACGCTTTTGCCTCGGGCCGAAATCCGAAGAATTCGGTGATCGTTGTGACCACAGGCCTGCTGGATAAATTAAACAGAGCCGAACTTGAAGGAGTGATCGCTCACGAGATGTCCCACATCAAGAACTATGACATATTGGTTCAAACACTCGCTGTGGTTATGGTCGGAGTGGTTGTGTTGCTCAGCGATTGGATATTGAGGAGCTTTTTTTGGGGCGGGGGACGACGGAGAAGCAGTGATAAGCAAGGCGGTAATGCGGGCTCAATCCTCATCGTGGTGGCGCTGGTTTTGGCTGTGCTCTCTCCGCTGTTTGCTCAACTGTTGAAGCTTGCCGTTTCCCGGAAGCGGGAGTATCTCGCGGATGCCAATGGCGCGCTCCTTACCCGTTACCCTCCGGGTTTAGCATCGGCACTCAAGAAGCTATCGGCGGATAAAGAACCACTGGAAGTGGCCAATAAGGCAACAGCCCACCTTTACATCGTAAATCCCCTAAAGGATATAAAAGGGAAGATGAACGCTCTCTTCAGCACGCATCCTCCCATCGAAAAGCGCATCGAACTCCTCGAAAATATGTAAAAAGGGGACACCTTTTTATGGACTCTTTCCATGTTTAAATGTAGGGACCGTTTCACCAACGGTCCGTTTGGGGATTGGACCCTACACATAATTTTATTATTAAAGCGAAATGAGGAGGCAGTGGAAGCCCGGGCCAATCGCCCCGGGCTTCCCATGGCTAATATCTGCCAAAAGGAGGACGACTCGACATTTTTACTAATGTCTCTTTTTGAGTCTATCTAAATAATATCCTATAAAAATTATAATTTCAATAGAATTAATAAGAAAATTACAAAATATTTCTTAGATCACCTTGGAAAGAGTTTTTATTTTTGTGGAAAACTATTGAAAATTATCGGGTTTTAATATTATAATAAAAAGCACCAAGGCGGGGTCGTAGTTCAGTTTGGTTAGAACGCTGGCCTGTCACGCCAGAGGTCGCGAGTTCGAGTCTCGTCGGCCCCGCCAGATAAAATCTTTATTTCTAGTAATTTCTTTTGTTTTTCCTTTTCAATCCATTAACCATAATCTCAACGTAATTCAATCAATCTTGGGGCATGTGGTGAGGTCTGGTTATTTCTTTTTTTGCAGTCGATTGCTGTAAGCTTAATTGCAGTGGGTTTAAAGGAAATAGAAGAAAAGCAAAAGAATTACAAATAGGCAATAATAATTATAAGTTTATTTGACGCATGATATAGAACCTATATAATATATAGGTTATTCTGTTATCGGGCTTGAGAGAAGGAAAAAAAATAGACAATTAGCCTGGATTATTCACGAGTTGAGGTTGCTGCAAAGGCAAAGCAGTGGCCCATGAAGCTGTAGTAAACTACCGCGAATGGGCTACAACGAAGACTTTGTTCAATCTCTTTGCTCAAAATAATGCTAGGAAGAGAAATGAGAGATAAACAACCGAGACATTTTAATATATCAGAATTAAATGAATATGATGGAAAAGAGGGAAGGCCCGCATATATAGCTTACAAAGGAAAGGTCTATGACGTTAGTGATAGTAAGTTCTGGAAAAATGGAGTCCACTCTGGTCTCCATTCTGCCGGAATTGATTTAACAGAAAGCATTGTGAATGCTCCTCATAATGAAGAAATGCTTAAAAGATTTCGAATCGTCGGGGAATTGAGTGAAAAAGATATGTCCAGAAAGAAACTTGTAAATAGACTAGAGAGAATGCACCTTCATCCCATATTGGTTCATTTTCCCATTGCCTATTCGATTACTATTCCTCTACTATCTTTTATATATCTTTTTTCGCACAAAGCTGCCTTTGAAATAGCATCTTATTTCATGCTTACGTTGGGGCTCTTAACTGGTCCAATCTCAGCGGTCTCAGGCTTTTTCAGTTGGAAAGTCAAATTCGAAGGCAGGTTGACAAAAACATTTGTTATGAAAATAAGATATTCAATCATATTTACAGTTATTATCGCTACATGTTTTGCTTGGCGAACTCTTAATCCAGAGTTGCTTTTAACAAGAACCACTTTAAGTTATATTTATTTGATCTTGGAAATCAGTTTGATACCATTGATTATGATTCTTGGTCATTATGGGGGAAAAATAGTTTATTCCTAATGTTTCCAGTTTTT
>WTAW01000437.1 GCA_013139435.1 Candidatus Aminicenantota bacterium
TGGAAGGCGAAGTGGAAAAGCTCATCAAGATGGAAGAGAACTTGAAAAAGAGAGTGGTGGGGCAGGACCATGCTCTTGAAGCGGTAGCCAACACGATAAGGCGCGCAAGGGCAGGCATTCAAGATGCTTCCAGGCCTTTGGGGTCTTTCATTTTCTTGGGGCCGACGGGAGTGGGGAAGACCGAACTGGCGCTCTCTCTTGCGGAGTTTCTTTTTGACGATGAGAGAGCCATGGTCAGACTTGACATGTCGGAATACATGGAAAAACACACGGTTTCCCGCCTTATCGGAGCACCTCCCGGTTATGTGGGATACGAGGAGGGTGGACAGCTCACGGAAGCCATAAAACGACGACCCTATTCGATCGTGCTTTTGGACGAGATCGAAAAGGCTCATGCGGATGTTTTCAATATTCTGCTGCAGATCTTGGATGATGGGCGTTTGACAGATGGAAAAGGCAGAACTGTCGATTTCAAGAACACGATCATCATCATGACTTCGAATTTGGGAAGTCAGCTCATCAAAGAGCTCAGCCAGAATTTCGAAAGGATGGAGAGCGAGGTGAAGTCCATCCTGGAAGAGCACTTCAGACCTGAATTTCTCAACCGCGTGGATGAGATCATCATATTCAAATCCCTCTCAAAAGAGGTGATCCTTCAGATCTTGGATATTCAGATCGATGAGTTGCGGAAACGTCTGGAGGAAAGAGGGATCGGCCTCGATGTCGAGAAAGAGGCCAAGTCGGTGCTGGCCGAGAGGGGATTTGATCCAGTTTATGGAGCCAGGTCCCTTAAACGAGTGCTCCAACGTGATGTGGAGAATCCTTTGGCGCTTAACATACTGGAAGGGGAATATTCCGAAGGCGACACAGTTGTTGTGGATGCGACAGACAAGAAGGAACTCGTTTTCCGTAAGAAGTAGAAGGCAACTTCCTCCGATTTTACAACAGACCTCCCATGGTCTCTCGTTGATTCTTTCACAAAGAGTGGAAATATTGGGTCGTCCATGGTAGATTATTAAAGGTCAAGAAGAGTTTTTTATCGAGAAAGGTCTAGACAAATCATATAGAGGAGTTAAAAGCATGGAAGAAGACGTAAGAAAGGCCATCGAGGAGATCAAACCCCATCTTCAAGCCGATGGTGGAGATGTTGAGCTTGTCGAGGTGACTGAGGACGGTGTGGTGAAAGTGCGTCTCTTGGGGGCCTGTGCGGGATGTCCCATGCGACAGATGACTTTGACCCATGGGATCACCAACTTCATAAAGAAAAAGGTCCCGGAAGTCAAGGAAATCCAAGCTGTGGAATGAATTCCTCCCCACATAAATTCTTAAAATATTCCCATATGATGATGAAAGTGTCCTGGATGTGGAAGTGCGCTCAACGCAATACTTTTGATTGACAAACTGGCTAAAATATTGTAAACAAAAGGGAAAATATAAGTAAGGAGGTCAGTATGAAGAAAACGAAAGTTCTAATTTCTGTCGTCACATTCGTAGTGTTCTTGAGTTCGATGTCATTTGCCAACGGGCTGAACTTGAACGGAGTTGGTGCAAGAGCAGTCGCAATGGGGGGCGCATTTGTAGGTTTGGCCGATGATTACAGCGCAGTTTTTTGGAATCCTGCTGGGCTTGCCCAAATCAAACAGAAGTACGTCGCTTTTTATGGTTTCGACATCATCCCTTCTATGACTTACAAGCTGGAAACACCAATTCCGGGTGTGGGAGCTGATGCAGAGGCTGTCAAGCAGCATCATTTAGGCGGTTTCGCGGGTTATTTTCAACCCGTCAGTGATAATCTTGTATTAGGTCTCGCTGTCTATTCGCCTTCGGGTCTCGGTATAGAATGGGATGGCAAAGACCTTGCTGGGATCTCCGGACCTCCGGGTTCACCCAATCCTAACATCGAGTGGATGAGCAAGATCTTCGTGATCACTATCTCTCCTACGCTGGCCTATCAGGTGAGTGACCAGATCATGCTCGGATTTGCCCTGAATATCAATTATGGAAGTTTCGATATGGCCCGGTATGCTGGGTATCAAACAGTACCAAATCCCTATTATCCATTCCTCTCTCCCGATCCCTTTTTGGTTTTTGATTTTGAGCAGCAAAAAATAGAGATGACGGGATGGGGATTCGGAGCTACTTTTGGAATTTTGGTCAAACCGAGCGACATGTTCAGTCTTGGCTTGACGTTAAGAACTCCCAGCAAGATCGGGTTCAGTGGTGATATAGGAATTTCTAATCTTAGCGTGTTGGAACCCATAGTCGGTGTCCCGATAGCTGCTACATCTGGGGCTGAGGCCGATTTGACCATGCCGATGTGGATCGCAGGTGGGATCGCCTTTACACCCACGGAGAAATTCACCTTGACCTTCGATGTCCAGTGGACACAGTGGTCCAAGCTTGACGAAGTTGCACTCACCTTGTCAGATCAAACATGGGGGCTTATCCTTGATGAAGAGGATACCAAGCTGGCATTCCGCTGGAAGGATACGGCTCAGATCAGGTTCGGTGCGGAATATAGGCTTAGCCCCAAGTTCGCCCTGCGGGCCGGCTACTACAATGATCCGGGTCCGGCGCCAGATGAGACCAGAAACATCCTGTTGCCCATCACGGATTTCAATTCTATCGCCGGTGGCTTCGGCTATAACATCAACGGCGTGATTATCGATTTTACTGTCGAGTATCTCATGGGCAAAGAGAAGACCGTTCCCTTTGGAAAAACCCTGCCGCCCTCACTGGGTGGAGATCCCGATTATCAGGATGCCATGCCTGGTGTTTATCATGTGAAGAATATCCTTGCCATTGAGTTTGCCATTGGCTACAAGTGGTAAAAAGGAACTCGTTTTCTGGATAGATAGAGAAACATTTTTTTGACTAAAACTGGAGGAGAGAAATTTTCTCTCCTCCAGATTTTTTTTACTCTTTGGGATCTTGAGAGCAAAGACATCCCGAACAGGAATTCACATAACAATTTTTCCCGTGATTTTATTGAAGCCAGATGAATTCGTTCAAAAGAGACAAGGGATTCAGTATGAGCGATAAAAAAGTCAGAAAAGCCGTTATTCCTGCAGCGGGTTTTGGCACCCGTTTTCTTCCCACAACAAAATCTCAACCCAAGGAGATGTTGAGTGTTGTGGACAAGCCCCTTATCCAGTACGGCGTGGAAGAAGCGGTGGAGTCCGGTGTCGAACACATCGCCATCATCACGAGCAGAGGAAAGTCGACAATGGAGGACCACTTTGACAAAAGTCCGGAACTGGAACAATTCTTGGCGGAAAAGGGAAAACTGGAGTTTCTGAAAGAAGTCCAGCGCATCTCCAACCTTGCTGAGTTTTGTTACATCCGCCAAAAACAGGCGCTTGGATTGGGGCATGCCATCCTGATGGCAGAGAGTTTCATCGGGAATGAGTCTTTTGCCGTCCTACTCCCGGATGATATTTTTGATTGTCCTTCCCCTTGCACGAAACAACTCATAGAGGTCCATAAGGAGACGCAGGCCACGGTTATTGTGCTCGGACGGGTGGAGGAAGAAGGAACCAAAAAATATGGGATCATCAAACCGAAAAAGATCTCGGAACGCCTGTTCCAAGTGGAGGATATGGTCGAGAAACCGGGGCCTGAAAAAGCCTTTTCCGATCTGGGCATTCTGGGTCGTTATGTGTTCAATCCCGAGATCTTCGATGCCATAAAAAAGACCCCGCCTGACCACAGAGGGGAAATCCAAATCACGGATGCCATAAGGCTTCTCCTCGAAACTCAACCTGTCTATGGCTATCTTTTCGAGGGGAAAC
>WTAW01000301.1 GCA_013139435.1 Candidatus Aminicenantota bacterium
TCGTTTCTTTCCTTAATGCACAATTCACTCCTGAAGAAATCGCTCAACGGGCGAAATTAGAGGAATTCCTGAGGACAGCAGAGATTGTCAGGTCCAAGGATATTGGAGAAGGAGTCACAAAACCTTGCAAGCTCAACATGAAACAAGGAGAAGAGGAACACAGCGGCTGCTGGAAGAATCCCAGCGGCATGCAGAAAGGCTTTCTTGAGGGATGGCAGTATGAGATCGCCGCTTACGAAATGGATAAGTTGTTGGGATTGAACATGATCCCGCCTACAGTGGAAAGGGAGTTCGATGGCAAAAGAGGATCTCTCCAGTTCTGGATCACGAGTGAAATGAGTGACCTTGAAAGAATGGAGCAAGGCATCAAAATTCCACAGGAAAAATTGAAAAACTGGAATAGACAGAAATATCTGACGCGGGCTTTCGATTGTTTGATCGCCAACGAAGACCGCACGCAACAGAATATACGGTACACAAAGGATTGGCGGACGATACTCATCGATCATTCCCGGAGCTTCCGCTGTTCTGAGAAATTTGGAAAACAGTTGGTTTTTGGAAAAAATGGACTATTAGCTCAAAAGCTGTTCAGGCGCCTTCCTTGGATTTTTGTTGAAAAAATCAAGGCATTAAATTTTAATAAGATCAAGCAAACCGTAGGGCCATACTTAAAAGATGAGGAGATCGAAGCTTTCTTGGAGAGGAAAAAACTCCTTTTAGAAGAAATCGATGAAATGATCAAAGAGAAGGGTGAGGCGAATGTCCTTTATTAGCACCAGGTTGGCTATTGGTTATACATATAACCGGAAATCAACATAGAGAAGGAGGGAACAGTATGAAAAAATATTTTTTGATCTTTTTGGTATTTATCATCTTTCTGGGGTTCAATCTTCCATTATTCGCTCAGTTTAAACCAGAAGGGGTGGAAGCACGGGAAAAGTGGGAAGAGTTTCTCATGACGGCTGAAGTTGTCGATCAGGATCAACCGTTTAAAGACAAAGAGGCTGTAACAAAGCCTTGGGTGATCACCCTGGAAAAAGATGGAGTCAAAAATAAGGCGTTATGGAAAAATCCTGAAGGTCGAATGAAGGGTTTTGTGGAGAACTGGAAATGGGAGATCGCAGCCTATCGTCTGGACAAGTATTTAAACCTGTGCATGGTGCCTCCAACAATAGAAAGACGTTTCCAGGGAAACCGTGGGTCCTGCCAGTTATGGGTCGATTCCATGATGAGCCTTAAACAAAAAGTAGAGGGTAAAGTAAAAACCCCTTCTTATAAAATATTCTACTGGAACCGAGCACTCTATATGCAAAGGACTTTTGACAACCTGATCGCCAATGAAGACCGTCACCAAAATCAGTATCTCATCACTGAAGATTGGCGGATGATTCTCATCGACCATTCACGGAGTTTCCGCACATCCAAAAAATTTACAAAGAAACTCATTTACGACGAAAAATACAAAGAAGGACCCACATTCATCATGAAAGAAATCCCTAAAGACCTCTACGAAAAGCTAAAAAGTCTGAATACCGAGGTCATAAAAGAGGTTGTAGGGGAATATTTGACAGATAAAGAGATCGAAGCGACTTTGATCCGCAGGGACCTGATAGTCGAGTGGTTGGATAAAAGAATTAAGAAAATGGGAGAAGAGAAGGTTCTGTACTGAAATTAGCCTTTTTCGTTTGCACTGATAATCCCATTCTCCACGAGATAACGAATAACAGCATCTTGGCATTGTGTGAGGTCGAGTTTATCTGTATCGAGTATGAGCTCGGGGTTTAGCGGCTCTTCATAGGGAGCGGAGATACCAGTAAATTCTTTGATCTCTCCAGCCCGTGCCTTTTTATAGAGGCCTTTAGGGTCTCTTTCTTCGGCCACATCCAAAGACACCTTGACAAAGACTTCGATGAATTCACCTTTCTTGAGAAGCTCTCTGTTCCGATCTCTATCCTTCCTGTAGGGAGATATGAATGCCGTCATGGTAACAAAGCCCGCGTCGGCAAACAACTTGGCCACTTCTCCAATGCGGCGGATATTTTCTTCACGGTCCTCAGGGGAGAATCCAAGGTTTTTATTTAAACCATGGCGGATATTGTCTCCATCCAGAACATAGCTCTGATGTCCACGCTCGAAAAGTCGTTCCTCAACAGCGCGGGCGATAGTAGATTTGCCCGAGGATGAAAGACCTGTGAACCAGATCACCACGCCTTTTTGTTGGATCAACCGTTCTCTATCTGATTTGGTGATGGCTCCATCATGCCAAGTTATGTTTGTTGCTTTTTGGATCGTCATTTTTTTATTCTCCGAAATTGTATCGTCATTTTTTAAGTATAACCTAACCTGGATAATTCACGAGCTGATATCGCTGCAAAGGCAAGGCCGTGGCTCATGAAGATGTAGTGAACTACCTCGAATGAGCTACAACGAAGGCTTTGTTGTGAGATCAGTTCGCCCGTAGGGTAAAAAATGTCGATTATAATAATAAGAGCTATGAAAATGGAAA
>WTAW01000054.1 GCA_013139435.1 Candidatus Aminicenantota bacterium
ATGCTTAGCTTCTGTGATTGCACTTTCTCATCATGTTTATGTATATTATATGATAATATTATATGATATCTTAGCCTGGATTATTCATAAAAAATGGATAGGGAGAGAGACCTCTTTTACAGACGCTTGAATTTGGCGAGTTTCAGCGGTAAAACCTTAAAGGAGAATTTCCTGACCAAACTCACAAAGAGGGTGAAAAGCATTGGACATGAATCAAACCAAATCTAGCAGCTCCACAAAAAAATGGCTCATCGGTTGCGGCATAGGGTGTGGCGTGGTGATCTTGATCGTCGTGATCCTTTTAGCCAGCGGGTATTTTTTCATCAAGAACATTGTTGACGAGTTCAAAGACACCGAGGCCATGACGGAGGTTCTGACCGAGCGTTTCGGAAGAATACCGGATTTTTGTCCTGATCCCGAAGGGACAATCCGTCCAGAAAGGATCGAAGCCTTCCTCTCTGCCCGGGATGGATTCGCCCCGGTCCGAGAGAGGATCACCAAGAGTATGGAGGCTCTATCCCGGGGAAGAGATAAAGACGAAGTGGAAGTGGAGAAACCCAAGAGTGTGCTCACCATTATGAGGCTGGGATTCGGGATTATTCCGCAGGCGGCCGAATTTATCAAAACGAGGAACGAGGCACTTCTCGATTCAGAGATGGGATTGGGAGAATACTACTATATCTATGTCGTGGCCTATTATTCCTGGTTGGGGAAAGCGCCTGCGGATGGTCCCGATTTCCAGATCGTCGGACCTGACGAGGAAGATGACTTCAGGTATTGGGACAGAGGGGATTCCAAGGAAAGACGCCGGGAACGTTTGCTGCGAAGGATTAACCGGATGCTGTTGTCCATGCTGCACAATCAGCTCGAGAACCTGATTGCCGAAGGAGCCGCAAAGGATTCAGGGGAATGTCGGCAGATGCTCGAGGAAGAGATCGAAGCCTTGGAAGAGGACCGGGAGCGCCTCCTGTGGCAGGACAGCCTTCCCGAAGTGATCGAGGCCTCTCTCCGCCCCTACAGAGACCGGCTCGAAGCCAGCTACAATCCGATGACAAATCCTCTAGAGGTGATGATCGAACAGAGGTAATCTTTGCATTCGACAGTCACCAGGGGACACATTGACATTCCTTTGTATCAGTGATAAAAAATCATAGAATTCAAATTGGAGGTGCAGTGTTGAAAAAAGGATGGAAGCAAAATAAAACCAAGATCCTATTCCTGAGTATCCTAGTATTCATGATAGCATTCCCGGCATTCCCGCAACAGGGGAAAAAACGACTGACCTACAAGCAGGCCTATGGCGATCAAGATATGCGCTTTATGATGATGATGATGAGAGTCCGGTGGCTTGACGACGCGCACTATCTCCTCTCCGAGCAAGATAAAAAAACGAGAAAGACAAAATTGTTCAAGGTCAATGCCAAGACCGGAGAAAAAACACTCTTTCTGGACTATGGGCTCATCGAAAAGGCCTTTCCCGAGGGTATGAGAGCCATGGGTCCTGCCGATAACACAAAAAACTACAGCGGTCTTCTGTACGTTCACAAAGACGACCTCTATCATTTTTCAGTGAAGACAAAAAAAGTCAAACGGCTTACGGCAACACCGGAGAGGGAAAATAATCCGCAGTTCTCTCCGGATGGACGATTTGTTGCCTACACCCGAAACCACAATCTGTACTCAATGGATATCGAGACAGGCTTGGAATACCAGCTCACATCGGATGGATCGGATACCATCTACAACGGTTGGGCCTCCTGGGTTTACATGGAAGAGATTCTCGGCCGGGGAACCAGATACAGGGCCTTCTGGTGGTCACCGGACAGCCAGAAACTGGCTTTCTTGCGCTTCGATGACAGCCCCGTTCCCACCTTTCCTCTCTTCAGGAAGGGCGGTACGCACGGGGAACTTGAGATCGAACGATACCCCAAACCGGGAGACCCGAATCCCTATGTCAAGCTGGGCATAGTCCCGGCCTCTGGGGGGAAAACCGTGTGGGCCGATGTCGAAGAGAAGGCGGATCACTACGTGGCATGGCCATTCTGGTTACCCGACAGCAGCCAATTGACCTTCCAGTGGATGAACCGCGGGCAGGACCAAATAAAGATCTACAGTGTTGATCTAAAATCGGGCAAAAAACACCAAATCTATGAAGAAAAACAGCCCGCCTGGGTGGAATTTTTCGAAGATCTACATTTTTATAGGGATGGAAGCGGATTTCTCCTTCGCACCCATATGGATGGATGGAGCCATCTGTACACATATGACCTCGAAGGCCATCTCAAGAAACGACTGACCGAGGGCGAATGGACAGTTACAGACATCGCTCTCGTCGATGAGAAAAACGGGCGCGTCTTTTTCAACGCCAGGAAAGACAAGACAACAGAAACCCACCTCTATGTGGTCAAACTCGATGGGACTGGTTTTAAGCATCTGACCAAGGAACCAGGGAGTCACCGGGCTTCTGTCTCCCCGGAAGGGAGTTTCTTCATCGACAGTTTTTCCAACACCACGACACCCACAAAGCAGAATCTCTACCAGTCAGATGGCACGCTGGTACGTATGATCAAGGACATGGGCATGGCCGACAGAGACGAGTATGCCCTTGGTAAAAAAGAACTGTTCACCATCCCCACCGAAGATGGATGGGATCTTCCTGCCTACTGGGTCTTACCTCCGGATTTTGATGAGAGCAAAAAATACCCGGTTATTTTTACCATATACGGGGGCCCCAACTCGGGAAGAGTGTACAACACCTATCCCTCCATGAGTGACCTCTATTTCGCCCAGGAAGGTATCATCATCTTCAGCGTCGACCATCGAGCTTCAGGCCATTTTGGAAAAAAAGGCGTGGACCTGATGCACCGCAACCTCGGAAAATGGGAGATGTTTGACCTGATCGCAGCAGTGAAGTGGCTTCATCAGAAGCCCTTTGTCGAAAAAACCAAGATCGGGATCACCGGGGGAAGCTATGGAGGGTACACCACCTGTATGGCTCTCACCTACGGCGCCGACTCCTTCACACATGGATATGCCAGAGCCTCCGTTACAGATTGGCGACTTTATGATTCTGTTTACACGGAACGTTACATGGACCGGCCGTGTGAAAACGAGGAGGGGTATAAGTTTGGATCTGCCATGAGACATGCAAAGAACATGAAAGGTGTCCTGTTTTTGTCACACGGAGATATGGACGATAACGTCCATATGCAGAACACCATTCAGCTCATCAGCACTCTCATGGACCTAGGGAAACAATTCGAATTCATGCTATATCCCGATCAGAGACATGGCTTCCGCGGAAGCAAACGGGAGTTTTCCAACCGTCACTATGTGGATTTCTGGTTCAAACATTTCTTGAATCGTTGAAATGAGCGAAGGCCCTCCCCATTTCGAAAAACTGCAGCGCTGCCCCGTATGCTCCGGCACAGGCTTCAGTTCTTACAGGAAGAGGACCTTTGACATCAGCACTCTCAGCGAGGATAACATAAAGATCACAGACAGCGATTACGGAAAGATCTGGGACTTGGATCTCTGCGAAACCTGTACCCATGTGTTCGCCAACCCTATACCATCACCCGCATTCATCCAATCGCTCTACGCCAAGACGGAAGACCCTGATTATGAGGAAGAATCTTTAGGGAGAGGAAAAAATTTCCAGCGCATCCTTAATGCTTTGGAAAAAATCCATCCAGAGAAAGGAAGGCTTCTCGATGTTGGCGCTGCCACCGGAATCCTTATGCATCTGGCCCGCGAAAAAGGATGGGTCACCGAGGGCGTCGAACCGAGTTCCTGGGCCGTCGAGGTCGCCAAAAAAAAGTACGATCTTACGCTGATGGAGGGGAACCTCGAAACTGTCACTTTAAAAAGCAACACATACACAGCAGTGACCCTGGTAGACTTTATCGAGCACGTCTCTCACCCCAATGAAGCTCTCTCCAAGATCCGTGAGACTCTTAAACCCGGCGGCACTGTGTGTCTGGTGACTCCGGATATCCAAAGCCTGGCAGCCAGAGCGATGGGGAAAGGGTGGTGGCATTTCCGGCCGGGCCATCTCGCCTACTTCACAAAAAAAAGCCTCCTCACGCTCCTCGAACGATCAGGTTTCCAAGTCATCAAGTGGAGGCGATATGCATGGACTTTCAGCGCCCATTATCTCCTCTCTCGAATGTCTTTGTTCAAGTTTCTCGTTAAAAATCCAAGGATGGCTTTTTTTTGGAAGAATATTCCGATAAAATTAGCGCTTCGGGATTCATACGAAGTTTACGCCAGAAAAGAGAATTCCGCATGAAGGCATATCTCAGAGCGATGCGACTCGGCAGATGGCCGAGGAGCCTCGCCATGTTTGTCGGCAGCACAGCCTTTTTCTACCTGTACAGAGACACTCTGTTTACCACGGATATCACTTGGGTCGTTCTTCAATCCCTTTACGCATTTCTCCTGACATGGGCCATCTCCACTGCAAATTATATCATCAACGAAATCGTGGACGCTCCCTATGATGCCCACCACCCCACGAAGCGAAATCGTCCCTTGGTCAAGGGGGAGATCAAGAAAATCCCTTTTCTCCTTTTGGGAGTTGCGATATCGGTCACAAGCCTTTCCCTGGCATACCTCCACTTCTGCCCGCCCTTTTTCTATGCGTTATTGTCCCTTCTTGTCGCAGGATTCATTTACAACATCAAGCCCGTCAGGACAAAAGATATCCCCTTTCTCGACTCCATATCCGAATCCGCCAACAATCCCATCCGTTTTCTGATCGGATGGTTCGCCTTCGCCCCTCCGGAAATCTGGCCACCTCTTTCCCTACTCCTGTGCTGGTGGGCTTTCGGAAACTTCCTGATGATCGCCAAAAGGCTCTCTGAATTCCGTCTCTTGAAGGAGAGAGCCGGAGATTACAGAAATTCTCTCCGGAGATACTCTGAAGGAGCTCTGATGTTCGGGATGGCGGCAAGTGCCGTGATCTTTTTCCTCGCTTACTTCTATTTTTCCTATACGTTCAAGCTCGAGACCTTGCTCATTTTTTCACCCTTCATTTTTTTCTATTTTTTCCTGTTCTTCCGGAAGACGATGCGAGAAGATGAAGTCATGGAAGAGCCGGAGCGGCTCTTTATGCATCTGAAGTTTGCGCTTTACACCCTGTTTCTGATCGCGATTTTTTTCCTCTCTTCATTTCTGGATAAACCAATCCATTAAACTTTTTTCCTGGAAAAAGTTGTTTCTTCCTTTTTTTCATGATAAATTAATCTGGATTATTCATAAAAAATCTCGATCATGAATAGAAAGCACATTGAAAACGGAAATGTCAAAATGATTTACCGGAAGAATAATGGTAATGATCGATATCGCTTTTGTTGAACAAAGTATCGACATTTTTTATGAATAATTCAGTTTAGCGCCACAGAGGGAGACCCAATGGATTTGATCGAAGTGACATTAAAGCTTGTACTGGCCGTCGCTCTCGGCGGAATGATCGGTATGGAGAGAGAGACCAGCCAGAAGCCTGCGGGCTTCAGGACGAACATCCTGATCTGTGTCGGCTCAGCGATGATGATGATCCTTGCACAACTCCTACTCGGAGGAGGGGGGGGCAACTCTAGCGAGATCGCTCGAATCGCTGCAGCTGTCATCGTTGGCGTTGGATTCATCGGAGCGGGAACCATCATTCAAGCAAGAGGGAACGTTATGGGGCTGACATCTGCGGCCACGATCTGGACTGTGGCCGGGCTGGGTCTTGTGATCGGCTCCGGCTACTATGTGATCGCCCTCATCTTTTCCGGCATTGTCATCCTGACTCTATTTTTCTTCAGGCGTCTTGAAGGGCGCCCGACAGAAAGGCTTCTCTACCGGTATCAGCTAAAAACCAGAGCTGGAAGAGAGGTTCTTCTCAACATAAAAAAACTGGCTCTCCACGAAGGGATCAAATTCAAGGAAATCACACACCGGAAGGAAGGGGCTGAATCCATCCTCTCTTTCTCTTTCCCCTCATCGGAAGAGAAGGAACAAAAGTTCAATCAGAGCTTGCTGTATATGGATGGGATCCAAGAAATAAAGATTGATTGACATCAAGCTCCTCATTGCCACGACCAATCAAGGAAAAGCCAAAGAGATCAGCGCATATTTAGAGGGACTTCCTCTCAGCGTGACGTTCCTCCTCGAGCTGAACTCTCTGGACATTTATGAAGAAGACAGTTTGTCTTTTCTCGAGAATGCCAGGGGGAAAAACCTCTTCTACGGCCGAAAGTGGGAGGGTCTGACTCTGGGTGAAGACTCAGGTTTGGCAATCGATTGTCTCCAAGGTGCTCCAGGAGTACGATCAGCCCGGTTTTCTGATCCTGGAGCGACGGATGAGAAAAATATCGCAAAGGTTCTCAAGCTGATGGAGGATGTCCCAGAGGAAGAAAGAAAAGCTCGGTTTGTCTCTTGTTTGGTCTTATCTCAAAAGGGAAAAATTCTCGCAGAGATCACGGGAGAAGCCAGAGGAGTTATTACATCCACAAAAAAAGGCCGGTTTGGCTTCGGTTATGATCCCATATTCTATTATCCCCCGCTGGACAGGACCTTTGCAGAGCTTTCACCCGAGGAGAAGAATGCGGTCAGCCACCGCGGCCAGGCTTTAAAACAATTGAAAACGTTTCTTCAAACCCACTGCAACTGGACAAACACATAGGGGGAGAGAAGGGGCAGAGCCCCTCTCTCATTTGGTTTTGGACCCGACTTCGATCTTATCCCTTATCAGCTTGAACGTCTTTTCTCCTACTCCCTTAACTTTCATGAGCTCTTCGATCTTTTTGAAGTCACCGTGCTCTTTCCGGTAGTCGACAATACGCTGGGCTACCTTCTCGCCAATCCGAGGGAGTGTCTGGAGTTCATCCAAACTCGCTGTGTTGATATTAACCTTCTTTGCCGTCGCCTTCGATTGTGCCTGGAGCGGGGATAAAAAACTCAACGCAAACACCGCGATCAAAACTAAACCGATCATTGGTTTTCTGTCCTTCATGTTTATCATGAGAACCTCCTTTCACTCTACCATATAGCAAGATGGAGGCCAACCGGAGTGGTTTCTATCCTCTTTATTATCTGTTAGTTAAGAGAGGAAAGGATGACGAAGCGTCAACAGCTGTTAACAAACACACTCATTTTGTGTCCACCTCTGTTTCCATTTTAACCGGGGCCAGACATCAGGAGCGGGGATGGCTTTTTTTGTAGACATCGATGAGCTGCTTCAAGTCAAGATGCGTGTATTTTTGAGTCGTGGCCAAGCTCTCATGTCCCAAGAGCTCCTGGATGACTCTGAGGTCAGCTCCTCGGCTCAGAAGATGGGAGGCGAATGAATGGCGGAGAGAATGGGGACTGATCTTCCTCCGCATCGCAGAAAAACGGATATATTTGTCCACCACCCTTTCAACCGAGCGAGAGGTTATTCGATCTCCACGATAGTTCAAAAAGAGAGCGTTTTTGTCGATCTCCCCCTTGTGGATTTGGCTTCTCGCCCGGATATAGAACGCTAAGCTCTCCTTCGCTATCTTGCCAAAGGGAACGATCCTTTCTTTCTTCCCTTTCCCTCTCACACGGATAAGCCGCTCTTCAAAATTGATGTCTTCGAGGTTTATCCCGACAAGTTCACTCACGCGCGACCCTGTCGCATAGAGAAGTTCGAGTATGGATTTATCGCGCAGGTCAAGAGGCCTGTGCGTTTTGGGGAGATCCAAGAATTGCTCCATGTCCTCCTCTGACAGGAACGATGGTACGGGCTTTTCCTGTTTAGGCGTAGCCACCACTTTGGCGGGATTATCCTCTAACCATCTTTTTCGTATGCAGAATTGGAAAAAAGAGCGGATCGCAGCAAGCTTACGAGCGATAGTCGACTTCTTGTTCCTCTTCTCGTAGAGCGTGGCTAAAAAGCCGCGCAACACGACATTATCGGTCCTCTTCAGGCTGATATTCTTTTTTTCCAGGTAAACGGCGAGCTGCTTCAGATCTCTTTGATAGCTTACGATGGTGTGGGGTGACGCATTTTTCTCATGCTTCAAATATTCAAGAAATGCTTCTAATTCTTTCTTCATCTCTTCTTAAGCATTGTACCTTTTTCACTCATTAAACGAAATAGCTGGAGGATGCACTTCTAAATCCGTGATGTCATGAAAACTCCAAAGCGTTATTGAGTGATCAGATTGTGTGATGGAAAAAACCGTGAGAAGGGCTGGACGAGCATGGTACATCTCCAAAGGGGAGATGTGAGGGAAGCCCGGATCCGAGCGAAGTTTCCTCGCTGGGGAAACTGAGCGTGTTTTTGATATCATACAATCTGATCAATCGGAATGACATCAACACGGATTTGGAAACATAGCGGGATTTAACCTAGATTGTTTACGAGTTGAGTGGTAGCCCGGGTCGGGTGCTGTAGCGGCGAGGCAGTGGCCCATGAAACTATAGGTTATTTGGAGTTTTGGTCTTCCCAGATCTTCCTCGGCTCCACACTCTGCTTGAAAGAACACTTCTCATCACTGCAGTACAGATATGGCTTCCCCTTGATAAGGTTTTTCCTGAGAACAAACGGTCGCGCACAATCCGGACAGGCTTGAGCGATAGGCTCATCCCATGTCGCAAATTTGCATTTCGGGAAACTACTGCATCCATAGAAGATCTTTCCTCTTCTTGTTTTTTTCCGGACGAGTGTCCCTCCACAATCCATAGGGCAAGCAATACCTGTATCTTTAGTATCCTTTTTCACATATTTGCACTTGGGATAGTTCGAACAGGCTACAAAGGCGCCGTACTTCCCGTGTCTCATGACAAGCTTTGAGCCACACTCCGGACAATCCTCATCAAGAAGCTTGGCTTCCTTGCGGACCATGCTTTGCTTGTACTGGCAATCGGGATACCCCGAACATGCCTTGAACCGGCCGAACCGGCCTTCTTTGATCACCAGTTGTTTACCGCATTCTGGGCAGGAATCCTCTAGAGGAATCCCGCCCTTGGCTTTGATCCCTTCAGCCTTCATCGCTTCATCCAAATCTTTTTCCAAGAGGACATTGTAAGACTTGAGGTAACTCAACCCATCGAGATCCCCTTCGCTGATTCGGTCAAGCTGGTCCTCCAAGCGGGCCGTGAACTTGAACTCCATGAGATCGGGAAAATTGGTGACCAGATACTCTGACAAGTAAAGCCCTATTTCGGTGGGGATGAATTTCCCTTTCTCCTTGATGACATAGTCACGTCCCTGGATCGTAGCGATTATCGGAGCGTATGTGCTCGGCCGACCGATCCCTCGCGCCTCCAATTCCTTGACCAAACTCCCTTCGGTGTACCGGGGAGGGGACTGGGTGAAGTTTTGCTTGGTCTCAAGCTCCAAAAGCTTCAAATCTTCTCCAGCTTGGGCCTTGGGCAGGACATTCTCCTCCTTCTTTGGCTTCGGATAAAGAACCATGTATCCATCAAACTTCACGACTTCACCCTTGGCCTTGAATTGATACTTTCCGGCTCGGATATCGAATTCTGTCTCGTCGATCACTGCCAAGCTCATCCGCGAGGCAAGAAAGCGTTTCCAGATCATAGAATAGAGCTTAAATTCATCCTCTTTGAGATAGGGCTTCACCCGCTCAGGATCACAATCAAACGACGTGGGGCGGATAGCCTCGTGGGCATCTTGGGCCTTTTTTTTGTTCTTGTAAATCCTATCTTTGGATAGAAGATATTCTTTGGCGTAATTCTCCGCGATATGCTCCCGCGATAGCCGGAGCGCGTCGTCAGAGACCCGGACTGAATCTGTCCTCATGTAGGTGATAAGCCCGACTAGGCCCTTATCCCCGATCTCCAGACCCTCATACAGCCTCTGTGCCACAGACATGGTTTTTTTGACCGGGAAATGTAAGGAACGAAAACTGTCCTGCTGGAGAGTGCTTGTGATGTAAGGGGGAGGGGGAGTCTTTTTCTTCTCTCTGAATTCGACATTATGCAGGATAAACGGAAGTTTTTTCACCTCTGTTGCGATCGTTTCAGCACCGGGGCCATCCTTGATTTTAACTTTTTTATCGTTGATCTTGACCAGATTTGCCCGAAAGGAAGGAGGGTTTGCCGCTTCCAGATGGGCCGCGATCGTCCAGAACTCTTCAGCCACGAAGTCCTTGATCTCTTTCTCTCTCTCACAGATCAACCGCAGAGCGATGGACTGAACCCGTCCTGCGCTCAGACCTCTTCCGATCTTCTTCCACAAGAGGGGGCTTATGCGATATCCGACCAGCCGATCGAGGATTCGCCGTGTCTGCTGGGCTCTGATCTTGTCCTGATCGAGTCCTCCCACCTTCTGAAAAGCTTCTTTAATCCCTTTTTCCGTGATCTCATGCAGCAGAACCCGATAAATACTCTCATTCACATCCTTCAGTAAAACTGAAAGGTGCCAACAGATCGCCTCTCCCTCTCTGTCCGGATCTGCAGCCAGATAGACCTCATCTGATTTTTCTGCCATCTTCTGCAACCTGGCAACCAGTTCCTCCCTCTCGGGGATGATCCTGTATTCGGCCTCAAAATCGTGTTCGACATCCACGCCCAGCTTGGACTTGGGGAGATCTCGCACGTGTCCCATCGAAGCACTGACCAGATAATCTGGGCCGAGATAACGGTTCACTGTCTTCGCTTTAGCGGGAGATTCTACAATAACCAATCGTTTTGCCATCATATCTTCCTTTGAAAATTTTTTCCCGGGCTCTGAGTGATGTATCCTTTGAGCTCCAGTTGAAGAGAAAGAGACAGGATCTCAGAGACAGAGAACTCTGTTTTTTCGACAAGCTCGTCGACTGGAGTGAGTTCATCGGTCTTTAACAAAACCAGGACCTTCTTCTCGTTGGGAGTCACGGGCAGGAGAGGCTCCTGTGTCTTTGCCTCTTTCTGAGCGAGAAGCTGGTCTTTAAGCGGCGGAGGCAATTCCTCAGCCACATCCTCCCATCTCTCCACAAGCTTTGCCCCTGTTTTTACCAACCAATTGGTCCCCCGGCTGAGCTCTGAGGTTGTGTTCCCAGGAACGGCCATTACTTCTCTATTCTGCTCCAGCGCTAACCGAGCCGTGATGAGAGAGCCACTGCGCTTAGTCGCCTCGACCACCACCACGGCCAATGATAATCCGCTGATGATTCTATTCCTCATAGGAAAATGATATCCCAAGGGAGGTGACTTCAAGGGAAATTCTGTGATCACTGCACCATTCTCTATAATTTTCTCAAAAAGTTTCCGGTTCTCTCGGGGATAGGTCACATCCAACCCAGACCCCATCACTGCCACAGTCTTTCCTCCCTGGAGGGCACCCCAATGGGCTACAGAGTCTATCCCTCGAGCCAACCCGCTCACAATGACCATCCCGCGGGTAGCCAGATCGCAAGCGAGTTTCTCGGCCACCGCTCTCCCGTAGGGTGTGGGCTTTCGAGCGCCTACGATGGAAACAGAAAACTCTTCCAGCACATCGACCTTCCCTGCACAATAGAGGACGCACGGAGGATCAAAAGATTCTCGCAAATACGAAGGATATTTCCGATCCTCGAGTGTGAGTATAGTATATTTTTTTCCAGTGAGCTTTTCAATGTCATCCTCCGCCTGATGGAGCGTCCTGGGGGAGATCAACGCCGCCGCGGTTTCTTCATCGAGGCTTAAAGCCTGAAGGTCTGCGACGGACGTATCAAAGAGATCTCGAATGTTGGAAAAGCGATTGAGAATCTTTTTGATCGCTTTGAGCTGCTCACTCAGAACAATGTTTAAAGCGACCCAATACTTGAGATTATCTTCCAACTTTATCTTTTACAGCTTGAAGGGGGGATCGCAAAGATCGGCATGTGACTGTAGGAGATGACCTTTTCTGTTGTACTTCCCAAGAAGAACCTCTCGAGCTTGCTCTGCGCACAGGTGGAAATGACGATCAGATCGATCTTGTGCGTGTCGGCATAGTCGACAATACCCACAGGCGCATGTATGGCACGGGTGACGTCTTCGGTGATCTCGATATCTTCTTTCTCGCGGCGCTTGCGCTGTTTCAGTTTTTTCAGCACAGCATCCATCATCTCATCAAGAACGCGAGGGGGGAAGGCATAGTCGTGAAGTTCCAGGATATGAAGAAGAGTGATGTCGGCATCGAACCCTTTGGCGAGCTTCCATGCATAGTCTCTTTCGACCTCTTCTTGTTCAGAGAAATCTGTGGGGACAAGGATTTTTTTGAAACGAGGTTTTCCGCTTTTCTTTTTCGTGACGAGGATGGGGATATGGGAATGCCGCAGGACTTGATTGGCCACGTTGCCGATAAAAAGGCGTTCGAGCGCTGAGAGCCCCTTTCGGCCGATAACGATAAGGTCTGCCTTCTCTTCCTCTGCCGTTTCAACGATGACTTTTGCTGCATTTCCATCTTTAATGAGGTATTTAAACGTCACATCCTTTGCCTTCTGAAAGGATTCGAATTTCCCCACAGCCGCATTCTTCATGTGATCCATTCTCTTTTTCAACTCGTCGATCACGACGATCGCCGACTGGTAATGCTCCGGCGAAAACCCGGGCAAGACATGGAGCCCTATGACCTTCGCGTCAAACGTCTTGGCAAAAATACCGGCATACATAAAGGCCTCTTCTGACTCATCAGAAAAATCGGTCGCCCACAGAATTGTATTCACAATGTCGGTCATATGCCTCTCCTTCCCTGTTTGGTTTTTCCTCGGAACGCTATTTTAGCAGGAAAAAACGGGGGAGGCTACTTTTTTACAAAATTTGTTTATCATTTTCTGGACCATCCTAGATTCGACCGGAATTGCAGGACTTTTGGTGTTCTCTATAGGAACGAATATCGCGCTCTTAATTTCTCACTATTAATTATAGTCTGGATTATTCACGAGTCGAGGTCGCTGCAAAGGCGAGGCAGTGGCATCTTTTATGAATACTCCAGATGAGGAAAATTTTCGGAGATTATCGGTTTAAAAGGATGGAACTAGATGTATAGAAAACCCCGGCCACAGCTCCCGTCATCAGACAGGCAAGCGTTGCCGCCAACAGAGCGCGGAAACCCAGACGAGAAAGGTCCTTCATCCTCTGGGGAGCAAGGGCTCCGATGCCCCCGACAAATATCGCAAGCGATGCCACATGAGCAAACCCACAGAGGGCATAAGACGCGATGATAGCGGAACGGGGATGCTGGAGAGTACCCTGAGCCAGTAGTTGAGAAAGGTCCTTGTAGGAGGCCACCTCTGTGGCCACGGTGCGCTCCCCTATGATCTTGGCGATCTCGAAGGCATCTGCGGGTGGAACTCCCAGGACTAGGGTGAAGGGATAAGCGATATATCCCAAGAGGGATTTAAACGACCAGTCCATACTCCAGCCGAACCAGCCATTCAGATTTCCGCCAAACCAGCCCAAGATAACATCCAGGAGGGCCAGGATCCCCAAGAAGGCGATCAAGAGAGCGACGATACCAAAGAGATATTTTAATCCTGTGTTGGCTCCATTGATGATCGCCATAATCAGGTTATCCTCTCTTTCGTAATGAGGCTTAACGTCCAGACCCAGTGTTTTGGGTTCTTCTACTTCAGGAAAGATGAGTTTCGCCATCACCACGGCTGCGGGGGCAGACAGGACAGAGGCCGACACGAGATGCCCTGCGATCATGGGCATTTGGTCCTGGAGAAAAAACACATATATCGCCAGCACTGTGGATGCGATGGTGCCCATGCCTGCGGCTAAAATCGTCGTCAGCTCGGACTTTGTCATGTCTTTCAAATGAGGCTTCACAACCAGGGCGGATTCCACCCCGACAAATATATTGCTCGATGCGCAGAGAGATTCCGCCCCGCTGATGCGCATCAGCTTTGTGAAGACACTGGCAAAACCCCTGATGATGAGGGGCATGATCCTCAGATAATAGAGTGCCGAAACCAGGGCCGCAAAGAATATTACTGTGGGAAGCCCTTGGAAAGCCAGGAAATGCCCCAGGGATGTCTCTCCATCAGCATTTGTTGTTCCTGGGGGCAAGGCCAATCGCCCGAATACAAATTTGGTCCCTTCTGTCGCACTTTCGAGGATTGTAACCACAATGTCATTCACAAAGAGAAAAAATTTGGCGCCGATGGGCAGTACAAAAATGAAGAACGCGAAGAGAAGCTGCAAGCCTATTCCCCAGATAATGACGCGCCAGTTGACAACCTTCCGATTGTTCGAGCAGAGCCAGGCGAACCCGGCGATGACAAAAATCCCCACAAAACTGACTAGATTATACAGCTCCATCCTCTTTACGACCTGCTTTCATCATACATGTTTTCACTCAATTTTTTAACCTGAATTATCCAGATTAAGAAAAAACAGAAAGCATTGGAGGAGGATTTGAACGACACTTGCTCAATCGTGTTCGATGGTGATGAGTTTATTTCGAGATTTGTGACCCCGGATGATCCTCACCTTTGATATGGGGATATCCAAATGTTCGGCGATCAGCTTGCAAACCTCTCGATTGGCTTCTCCCTTTGATGGTGCGGAGGTCACATGTATACTGTATGTGTTTTCACCGTGTTGTGTAATTGCCCGTTTTCGCGCCCGAGGGTGGACTCTGACATCCCAGCATATTTTCTCTTTTGTTTTCATTCTTGAACCTGGATTATTCACGAGTTGAGGCCAACCCACCCTAACATTAATGGATGCGAGGCGATCTGCGTGTTGTTGATCTCAGAACGAGTACGGCTGATGTGTCTGCTGCATGAGGATTTGTTGCGCATAGAGCGAAAGAGATCCCACAAGAAAATTATCGATAAAAATGAGGATCAGGAAAACGATCATCGGGCTGATGTCAAGCCCCCCCATTTTATATGGCGGGACATACTTACGTATGGGTTTGAGCACGGGCTCGGTCAAGTGATACAGGATGACAGTAACCTGGTAGAGGGATGGAATCCGGATCCAGGAAAGGATCACCCGAAATAGGATGATAAACATATAGATCCTCAGGACAACGTGGATTATGGTCGCAGCGGCCTGCAGAAAATTTGCAAATAAAATCATTTCACCTCAGGAAGACTGTGTAATGTGTTGATGCTGTGTTAGTTTTAATAAGTATCGACATTTTTTATGAATAATCCAGGTTAGTCAAGGATCGTCCTGTACTTGTCGAACAGCTCTTTCAGCTGCTCTTTGGAAACATTGTAAGCCACAAGATACAACGACAGAGTCGACCTCATTGGGTCATTGGACTGCAACCGGATGAATTCTCGGATCAATCCCTTCTTCTTGCGTGCAGGGATCCTGACCTCCACTTGTTTGGTATTTCCCGCAGCAACCTTTAATGGAGAAGAGAGCTTTTTTCCTTTGATGAAAAACGATGCATCTTTATGAAAAGGAGTGACGGTGAGCTCCAGCTCCCCCTTGTTTCTTACGTTGAACTCTGTCCGCAGTTCTTCTCCCTCTAGAACCAATCCTAAATCCGTGGTGTAGGAATCGAGCTCGATTTTGGGACTCGGCGGCACTTCGATCGATGCAGAGATCATCAGTTGCTTCACAGAGGCCGATGGGTCGTTCGACTCCACGTAGATGAATTTTTTCTGCTCTCCATAATAGCCCTGTGTATTGAACTTGGCCTGGATCTCTCCCTTTTCTCCGGGGTTGAGATTCTTTTTGGAGAGGATCGCCGCTGCGCACCCACATGATGTCCGAACCCTATGGATAACAAGTGGTTCATTCCCCACATTCTCGAAACGGAACGTGTGTGTGAGTACTTCACCCTGCTTTTTATTGCCAAAATCCCACTTCAATTCCTTGAATTGGATCTTAGGTCCCTCATCCGCATAACAAAGGATCCCCGAAAATAAAAAGGCCAAAATCATGACACTTATCGACACCATCGTGATTGATGAGTGTATTCGCCGCATTCTTATCTCCTAGAAAGTTCTATATATGTTAACACTTTTTTAAAAACCTTAGCAACCCTATCGTCCATTTTGCTTTCCTGACCTGAAAAACTCTGAAATCCTGGCCCCATAAGCGATTCAACTGATTTAGTCGCGCCAACCATTGAAAAAATTACGCCCAAGCGGACCGCACCCGCACAGACACGTAACCTGGATTATTCAGGTTAACTCACAGTTATAAAGAAGAGGGAGGAGGCACGAAAAACTTACTCAGAGTAAAAATCCCTTTATATAAATTTCCGGAAACGGTACAATACTTTTGACTGAGATCATGGCTTTGGCAGACTTGAACAATTCAACAGAATGGATAGATGGGGAGGCGAGAAAATTGAACAATCGCGACATCAAAAGAATCGGTTTTGTCCTCAGCTTCATCTGTGTTCTGCTCTCTCTCTGTGGCCTGCATTCATGGGCACAGGAACCTCGAACCAAGCTAAAAGTTGTTTCAGAGATTGCCAATATCAGGCAATATCCTGATATCGGGAGCGCTATCATCCATCAGCTGCCTCAGGGGGCTGTCCTCGAAGCCACCCAAAAACAGGGGGAATGGTATGTCATACAACTGAAGCTGGATGAGGAAAAGATCTTATCAGGCTTCGTGCATGAAAGCCTGGTCACCATCATAGGAGGGCCTCCTCCCGAAGAGGTAAAAATAGCAGAGCCCGTTAGAGAGGAACCTGTTACAGTTGAAGAAGTAGAGGACGTGCGTCCAGTGAAAATCCAGCCTCAAACACAAGAAATCCCTGCAGCCCCGCCAGAATACTCCAGGTTTCGCGTTTCCTTTTCGGGCGGCATGAGCTATGTGCTCGGTGGTGACCTGAACGAAGGCTCCATAGGATTGGGCGATTATTATGCGGCATCCCTTGGAGAATCCAAGAGTGGCACAGTCTCCCCTCTGCACACAGGATACATTTTTGAAGGAGAGATGAACATTGCCCTCTCCTCCAAGTTTTTTCTCAACTTAGGAGCCGCGTACCTCTCCGGCAAAAAGGAAAGCCGCATAAAATATCCCGAAGGCACATACGTGGAGGTCTACACAACTCGCCCGTATATCCGATCGGTCCCGGCCAGGCTTTCTATCAGCTACTATCCCAATCCTTCTTTCTATATCAAACTGGGGGGAGAGTATCA
>WTAW01000239.1 GCA_013139435.1 Candidatus Aminicenantota bacterium
CAGTATGACTGATATATGAATCGATGACGAGATCTTTGTTATCCTCCTGGACGAATGTTCTTATGGTTTCTATAAGGGCTTTACTGGGAACGATGTGGCCGCCTATGCTGCCAACATCGGCTTTTAAAACACTAAGAGTGACTTTCATGCAATCCTCCTTGTATTATGACTGAAAACTGACTGGACCATTCTATGTGTTTTTCTTGACCAATGTCAATACTTCTGTGACATTGGGAAACATCCCCACCGTGATGGCATGAATCCCATTGCTCTTTCAAGTGTCCCAATTGTGTGGTGGAGAAAACCGTGAGAAGGGCTGGACGGGCATGGGGCCTGTATATGTAGGGTCCGTTCCCCGAACGGACCGTTTGGGAAACGGTCCCTACATTTGAATAGAGCCGCATTGCTGCCCCGTTATTCGTTTTCGAAATCACCAATTAGGACATTCGGACGTCATCCATCACGATTTTGGAGATGTTTCTAAGACGTTGTCTTAAATAGATACACCTGCCCACAATACATGACATTTCATACAGGCATAATTTTTGAGTTCCCCTGGCTTTATTTGGCATAAAGTTTGCTGTATAATGAACGTGAAGGACAAAAGGAAGGAGAAATAACAATGAAAAAGCTAATCATAATCGTCTCCGCATTAGCCCTGGTCGTAAGCTGTACGACGATCGACCCAAACGTAACGGGAAAACAGGTCGTTGTTCCAGGCGATGAATATTATGACGCTCCTTATACCAGTTATGGTCCTTCTTATGGTCCTTCCTATTATCCGAGCCCATACATGTCGATGGGAATTGGTTGGTGGTGGAATCCCTTTTTATATTGGGGTTTCTCATACAGCCCGTGGTATTATTCTCCATATTACTACTCGATGCCTTATTACGGATATTATCCTGGGTATTGGGGAGGCTACTATCCAGGCTATGGTGGGGGTTACTATCCGGGCTACGGATATCCGTCCTACAGGTACGGGAGAACCAGCATGACCAAGAGACAGCTGAAGAGTGGGTCGACGAGTGCCACCGGAAGCCGTCGGACCATCAGTCGGGGAAGCTCTGGCCGAAGCACCACAAAGAGTTCCGGCCGCACGCGAGTCACAAAATCCGGAAGCAAAGGATCCCGGAGTTCACCTTCCAGAGGCTCTAGCAGCGGAGGCTCCAGCAGTGGAGGCTCCAAAGGTGCTTCCAGCGGCACCAAAGTCAAGAATAAATAGATAGCCTGCATTTATCGGCTAGTATTTAATCTTTTTTAAGGAGGGGGAAATGAAAAACTCTAAATGTCTACGACTCTGTCTTGCGGCCTTGTGCGTCTTCTTGTGTTCGCAATTCTTACACTCTGATTCTCAGTACAAATACACTCTGGCTCCGGATATGGACTTCTATTTTGCCCACATCAGTTATACAGAAGTGAGGAAAGACGGGAATGATCCTCTGGTGTTCCGGGAAGGATCTTTGAAGCCCGAGTTGGCTGTTTTGAACCTGCCACTCGGACCCGGAGACACGATCCAGACAACTAGCAAGAGACAGTGTGAAATCCAGTTTGATACAGGGACTCTTGTGAGGATGGACACGAACACGTCGCTGAAGATCGAAACCGTGCTTGCAGAAAGCCTCAGTTCAAGTAAAAAGCTCACAAATCTTGTGCTCCTCAACGGACACATCTATGTGATGTACAAGAGGTACAAACGGGGGGAAGTTTTCCAGATCGTTACGCCAAATACAGCCATTAAACTGGACCACCAATCTGTGGGGTTCGTGAGCGTCGGGGACGATGGTAGCACGGACGTCCAGATCAAGGAGGGCAAGGGCCATGTGATGTATGGTCCTGACGAAAAGCACCTGGAAAAAAAGAAACTGAAAAAGCACATGACGTTGACTGTTTCCGCAGACGACACGATCGCTTTGAGGGCATACGCCCGGGACACGGACTTTGAGCTCTGGAATGAGAGCATGAATGAGGATTTTGTGGCCATGCATAAGGGGATTACGTTTATCCCGGAGCCCATCTACAAGTATCCCGAAGCTGTAATCTATTTTGCGCAGAAATATTCGAACATCCATGGCGAATGGATGTGGAATTCTCTCTATGGATTTGTCTGGAAACCCTATTTCAGCAGGAAGTATCCAGGAGGGGGCTATCAGCCCTATGTGAATGGAAGTTGGAGCGCTTTTGATAACCAGCTTTTCTGGGTGCCGCAAGAGCCATGGGGATGGGTCCCATACCACCTTGGTGTGTGGCTTTGGGACAAGGATGTGGGATGGATGTGGTTACCGGGAGATGCCTTTGCGCCGGCATGGGTGACCTGGGAATTTTTTGCGGGATACTATATGTGGAAACCCTGGTCCCTGTATGACTGGTATTACGGCTCCCTTTCCTATTCCAGATATGGTTATTATGGAAGTCCATGGGCCTATTATCCTGTTGATGACAGCATACTTCCTCCTCTTCCAACAAAGGAACCGCTGAAAACGATACGAAAAGACCAGCTCGGAGCAGATAAGAAGGTCAGCATACCATCGGAACCGCCTAAACAAATAAAGAGAACGTACAGAAATTTTGTCAAAGCACTCGAACAGAACGATGGAAGGATTCTGGCTGCCCTTAAAGATATCCCCAATCAAATCGTAGTTGTAAAAAGCAGAGACATCAATGCAGACAGGATTCAAGAGAGGAGGATGAGAGTGGCTGAGGTTCCTTTTCAGCAGCTTCGGGATATGGGCTATAAACGTGAGAACACAGATCCCTATCGCTCTGCCTTCGTCACCTATCACAAGAACGATGTGATCGCCTCAATCGGGACACGCATGATTTCTGGCGAACCTACATTGGAGGATCATGTTTTCCGTGG
>WTAW01000159.1 GCA_013139435.1 Candidatus Aminicenantota bacterium
CGGGACGTGGGAATCAGGCTGGGCACTGACCTTTCAGTTGATGGACTTCGAGCAAAGAATCGCCATCCTCTCGGGCATCGGAGTCCACCTGATAAGCAACCTCTTCGAATATTCACTAGGCATTCTCAGTATCCTTTTTCTCACCTTGCCCTTCCTAAATCGTAAAAAATAAAAAGAAATTCGCCAAAAGGTTTCTTTGGCTGCTGATCATTCACAGTTTTTGTTTCACATTTTACGTTTCAGGAAAGTTGTTTTGAGTTATAATGGATTTGCGGTAGATGACTACAGCTGCATCCTTTGCGCCTTGCATCCATTAATGTTAGGGTGGGGTGGCCTCGACTCGTGAATAATCCAGGCTAAAAAGGCGAATCCGAATGAGAGATCTTCGTAAAGAAAGAAAACGTCACAGAGAACAGGAAAATAAGCTATTCATCTTAAATGCGGCGGAAAATGTGTTTGCCAGGAAGAGCTATGCTCTGGCAACGATGGACGATATTGCCGAAGCAGCCCAATTCTCCAAGGCGACCCTTTACCGGTACTTCAATAGCAAACAAGAGATGTTCATGGAGATCATCCTGAATACTTTTGATGAAGCTTACCAAAGCTGCATCAAGATACAGGAGAAGGACATGTGTTCCAGCGAAAAGCTGCGTGAGCTGATCCATTACATCCTCGGTTACTACCAGAAGAAGAAGAATATATCGCGGATTTTCATCATGGAACTGTCTGCGATGAAAAAACTGTTAAAAGTCGATGTGTCAAAACATGGCTGGCATTCCAACAACCATCCCCCGGTTCCTCAAGTTTTTAGAAAAAAAATGGAAGAGATTTTTACCGTCATGGTGAGAATCGTAGAAGAGGGCATTCAGTCAGGGGAATTCCGTAACATGGATCCCAAAGAGGTGTGCTATGTACTGGGGGCTTTGCTCCGCGGGTTTCATTTTAAAGGTCCTATTCGTGAAAAAGAACATACCTTGAATGAGAGCACTGATTTGATTCATGATTTTGTCCTTCACGGGATCATAAAGACTGAGAAATAAGAAGAGGAGCGTGAACATGCGGAAAACGAGTTATTTCCTTATAGTGATGATTCTTTTTTTGGCCCTGGGGGGCCTTTCTTTCGCCCAGGATAAAGTGGTTTTGACTCTCGAGAAGAGCATCGAACTGGCCCTCACTCAGAATCCTTACCATTTGGCCACAGAAGAACGTGTGGATGCGGCCGAACAACAAGTGAGAGCCGCCGCCGCCGGCTTTCTCCCTTCACTCAACTCTACGGGAATGGCCACTCTCGATGAGAAGCTGTTCGAGCTGGAATTTCCCTCATTCATTCCCGGACGGCCGCCGGAAAAAGTGAAAGTGGACTTCACCAGAGACTACCAGTTTGCCCTGAACTTATCCATCCCCCTTTACACAGGAGGACGGTTGACTGCGGGTTACAGGAGTGCCAAGTATAACCTCAAGTCCACACAGGAATCTGTGCGCCAGTCCGAACACATCACGGTTTTTAACACTAAAGCGGCGTTTTACGGCTGTCTGCTTGCCAGGGAGTTTGTGGGAGTTGCCGAACAGGCTGTAAAGGATGCGGAAGACCTCCACAAGAATGTGAAGAGCCAGTATGAGGTAGGCCTTGCCTCCCAGTTTGACCTGTTGCGGTCCGAGGTGAGGGTGGTCAACTTCAAGCCTCAGTTGATCCAGGCCAGGAACAACTTCGAGGTCATGAAGCTAAACCTGAAGACATTGTTGGGGATGGATATTGCTATACCCATCGAGCTTAAAGGAAATCTGTCCTATGAACCCATAGAGCCCGATCCGGAGAAGAGTCTTGGGATCGCCCTCCAGAACAGGCCCGAGATCCTCCAGTTGGAGTACCAAAAAAGGATAGCCGAAGAGATGTGGAAAATGGCAAGGGCCGAACGCCTACCGACTTTGGCCATCTCGGGATCGTTCAATTTCTGGGCAGACCGGTTGGCGATCACAGGCGATACGTGGCAGGATTATTACACCGTGAACCTCGTCCTGTCGTTGCCCATATTCAACGGCTTTGGCCCCGCCGCACGCCAGGCGCAAGCCAAGTCGGCCGTCAGAGAGATCGAGTTGACGTTGAAGGGATTGAAGGATGGAGTCAAGTTTGAGGTCAGCCAAGCCATACTGAAGATCGAGGAAGCCAGAGAATCCCTTCTCTCTCAAGAGAAAAATGTCGAACAGGCAGAGGAAAGCCTGCGGATCGCCAATTTAAATTACACAGAGGGAATGATCACCGTCCTTGATGTGAGTGCGACACAGACTGCTCTCATTCAAGCCCGAGTCAATTATTCGCAGGCTGTGTACGATTTATTTGTGGCCGTGGCTGATTTTGAGAGGTCTTTAGGCGTTAAAAAAAGCGAGATAGATCCAGACATTTTAATGAAGCAAAAACAGGTTGCTTCCTACGGAGGGGTCAAATGACAAAGAAAAAATTAATTTATTCGGGATTAGCTCTTGTCCTTCTTCTCTCTCTGGTCTATTGCCGAGCTCAAGAGCAAGAAGAAATCCAGGAAGAGAGTTTTGGTGCGGCTCTGGTGACTGTTTTTAAAGTCCGCAAACAGAGGATCTCGGAAAAACTGGTTTTTACCGGAGTCATCGAGGCGTGGCAGACGATGAATATCACGCCTGAGATCGGTGGAAGGATCGCGAAGATATATGTCGAAGAGGGGGACAGGGTCCGAAAGGGACAGCTGCTTGCCGAACTGGACACTCGGGCGGCACGTCTTCTTGTGGAACAAGCAGAGGCGGCGGTAGCCGTGGCCCAGGCCAACTACAATGATGCAGAGAAAAACATGGAGCGCATGGAGCGGTTGATCAAAGAGAATGCCGTATCAGAGCAGCAGTATGAAAAGATCAAACTGGCTTTCGAGTCTGCAGAAGCACAGCTTAACCAGGTACAAGCCGCACTGAATCTGTCTAAATATAACCTCGATGTGTCCATCATGGAAGCCCCGTTCAACGGTGTCGTGGCCTCTAAAAATGCAGAAGTCGGCGATGTGATCAACCCGATGATGGGCGGTTTTTCTCCCACCAGCGGAGTCGTCACTCTGATGGATTTTTCGCGGGTCAAAATAGAAGTCGATGTCTCCTATCAGGATGTGATCCGCATCAAAAAAGGACAGCCGGCTTCCATGGCCGTATCGGCATTCCAGGGACGTATTTTCCCAGGACGTGTATCGGTTGTGAACCTGACAGCAGATCCCATGACCAAAAAGTTCCACGTGGAGATCGCCGCAGACAATCCGGATCTTCTCCTCAGGCCCAACACCTTCGGAGAGATAATGATCGAAGTGAGCTCCCATGAAGATGCGCTGGTAGTCCCCCAGAACGCGATCCTGGAAAATAAATATGTGTTTGTCGTCAATGAGGACAACATGGTCAGAAGACAGGAAGTGAGCTTGGGGCTCGAGAATACGGATATGGTTGAGATCATCAGCGGTGTTCAATTCGGAGACAGGGTTGTCGTTGAAGGGAGTTATGGCTTAGATGACGGGATGAAAATCGAGATCAAAGAGGTTATCCAATGAAAATACCCGAGTTTTCCGTAAACAGAAAAGTCACCACAGCCATGCTGGCCATGATCTTGGTGGTCCTCGGCTCTCTCGCTTTTACAAGACTGGGGTTGGACCTTTTCCCCGACCTGGAATTCCCCACGGTATCCGTGATCACGATATACAGCGGTGCCTCTTCAGAGGACATCGAGAACACGGTCACGAGGCCCTTGGAGCAAGTTATTAACTCGGTCAGCCGTGTGAAGAAGGTGAATTCGATCACATCCGAAGGGTATTCGGTCATCATGGTGGAATTCGAGTGGGGGACCAACCTCGACTTTGCGGCACAGGACATCAGAGACCAGATCGGTCTTTATGAGAGTTATCTTCCCGAAGATGTGGGCGACCCTCTTGTCGTGAAATTCAGCTTCGCTATGTGGCCCATACTTTTTGGCGGAATTACGGCGGATCGGCCCACTGTCGAGCTCAAGGAAATGATCGAAAATGAGGTGGCCCCGAGGTTGGAACGTATCGATGGCGTTGCCTCCGTGCAGGTACAATCCACGGAAGTCAGGGAGATTCTCGTCGCCATCGATAGGGGGGCTCTCGAATCCCGAAATCTTTCTCTGGACCAGATATTAGTAGCCCTCCGGATGGAGAATTTAAATCTTCCTGCGGGCCATGTGGTCGAAAGACATTCTGACATCTTGGTGAGGACTATCGGAGAATTCGAGAGCATCGATGATATCAGCAACACAATAGTCGGAGCGACCCAAGCAGGCCAACCCATCTACATGAGTGATGTGGCAGAAGTAAGTGACGGACTCAAAGAAACAAGATATATTTCGCGGATACAGAAAAAAAAGGGAGTCATCTATTTTGTCAGCAAACGATCGGGAGCCAACACGGTCATAACAGCTGAAGCCGTAAAAAAAGAATTGACGAGAATTCGAGAAACTCTCCCCCCGGATGTTGAGTTTTTCCCGTTCATGGACCAGTCGGATATGATCCAGCAGGTCATCCGAAGAACAGGAAATAATGCCCTCGTTGGAGGAGTTCTAGCGATCTTATTTATCTTTGTCTTTCTACGGAATTGGCGGCCGACACTGACGATCGGTTTGGCGATCCCCCTCTCCATCATCACGACATTCATCGCCCTGTATGCGGCGGGATATACACTGAACCTTCTGACCATGGGAGGATTAGCCCTAGGTATCGGGATGCTTGTGGACAACGCTGTCGTGGTCATCGAGAATATTTTCCGTCACATCGAGGAGGGGGAGGAAAAGAACGAGGCGGCCAAAAAAGGCGCCTCTGAGGTGGGAATGGCGATCACGGCCTCCACCATCACAACCATTGCCGTTTTTTTCCCCATGATCTTTGCCCAGGGAGTGACGGGGAAACTGACGCGTGGTCTGGCTCTTTCCATTGCCTTTTCTTTGTTTGCCTCGCTTTTTGTGGCCTTGACGATTATTCCCTTGGTGGCCTCATTGCTGTTCAAAGCTAACGATAAACCAGGCGCAAAAGGTTATAAAAAGGGAACACAACAGTTTGTTAAAGTCCGTGATTTATACAGAAGAACTCTTAAAAAGGCCCTGCAACGGAGAAAACTCGTCCTCGCAGGTGTTTTAGGGTTTTTCTTGCTCTCCTTCGTGCTGATGCCATTCCTCGGGACCGAATTTATGCCCGCAATGGATAGGGATATGCTCATTCTCAGAGTCAAAATGCCGGTCGGGACTTCACTCGAGGAAACGAACCGGGTGGTGACAATGGCTGAGGAATTGCTGGATGCCCAGCCAGAGGTGAAAGTGATCTCGGCTCAAGTGGGTTCGGCCGCCGAAGAGGACCCTCAGGATACGGCAAGCGGATTCTCCAACTCGGGAACCCATGAAGGAATTCTCTGGGTCGGGCTTGTCAAACAGACCGAGAGGGATCTTTCTGACCTTGAGATCATGGAGCGAGTCCGGAGTCAGCTCCCCAAGCTCAAAGGTGTCAAGTTTGAGGCTATGGATATGGGCCAGATGATGACAGGCGGCTCCCAGTTTCCTGTGGAGATCAAGATATTCGGAAAAGACCTTGATTTCTTGAAGGGCATTGCCGATGACATGGTCGCAAGGATAAAAGATGTGGAAGGCCTCAGGGATGTGACGCACTCCCTGTCTGAGAGAAAGCCGGAGTATCACATCCGCATCAACCGCGAGAAAGCTTCAAGGATGGGATTGATGGTCAACCAACTGGCCAACACTGTGCAGACGGCGTCACTGGGAAAGGTCGCCACGCGGTATAGAGAGGGAAATGAGGAAATCGACATCAGAGTCCGTTTTGACAAAAAATACAGAGATACACTCGAAGACATCAAGGACATTCCCATCGCCACGCCCAATAACACCACGATCCGGTTGGACCAGGTCGCTACGATCACGAGAGGCGAGGGGCCGATCCAGATCACCCGGGAGAACCAGGCACGCCAGATAACAGTCTCGGCAAACATTGCTGGAAGAGACCTGGGCAGTGTTGTGAAGGATATCAAAACAAAGATCGTGGGGATCGAGAAGGGCCTACCCTCCGGGTACTTTATAGAATTCGGTGGCCAGTATGCAGATATGCAGGATGCATTCATCATCATGGCTGGCGCATTCCTTCTCGCCACTCTTCTGGTGTATATGATCATGGCCTCTCAATTCGAATCCTTCAAGCATCCCTTGATCATCATGTTCACCATTCCCCTTGCTTTGATAGGTGTCGTTGTCGCATTGATCATCACAGGAAAGCCAGTGAGCCTTCCGATCCTCATCGGTTTTGTCATGCTCGGTGGGATCGCAGTGAACAATGGGATCGTGATGGTGGATTACATCAACCAGTTGAAGCGAAGAGGCGTGGAGAAGAAAGAAGCCATACTTCAGGCGTCTTCGATCCGCCTGCGTCCTGTTTTGATCACAGCTCTGACCACAGTCTTGGGGATGTTGCCCATGGCCATTGACGCCTCACAAGGATCAGAGATGAGGGCGCCCATGGCGATAACTGTTATCGGCGGGTTGATCGCTACGACATTCCTCACTCTATATGTGATCCCCATTATCTACAGCCTTTTCGACCGCGTCTCCTTCAAAACCAAAAAAATATAGGGTCCATTCCCCGAATGGATCGAAAATGGGGACTGGCTCGTTTTCCCGGCAGGAAAAAGGTGCCTGTACCCATTTTGAGATGTTTCTATGTAGCATGTGTTTCCTTACGGACCGTTCGGGGAACGGTCCCTACACTTCACTTGAGTAAATGATTCTTACACTTCAGATTGATTCAGGAAGTTGAAATTACGTTTTATACCTTAACAGCACTCCGATATCCCCGTACTTCCGCAGGCCGGAAGGAGGATTGATGTGCTTCACTTGACTTCTCTTTACCATCGCAGCTTCGACCGCCTCGTCGATAATATCCACCACTTTTTCTGTTTTGCGTTGGCAGGACGTGCAGCGGAGCTCATCCTCAAACAGGAGATTGCACTTTGGGCAGATCCGACCCGGCTTTGAAAAATGGCGGGTCACAAGAAGTGTTTGAGCTTCCCCTCTGTTGAGCTTGCGCAGCGTGTTTTTTAAACCCGAAGTCGCAAGCCCGCCTTTTTCAATTTCCGCAATGAACCTGCGGACGATGTCTTCCTTTTCCTGTTTTTTTAATTTTTGTTTCAGATCGAGCGATTCTTTGAGCAATCGGCTAGGAGAATCACTGGGTTTGGCCTTGATCCGGCCTTTCAGCCCTTTTTTAAGGTATGGATGCAGGAGAGGCTTCAGCTCCGAGGCGTATTCATCAGAACATCCAAGGAAAAGCCAGTCGAATTTATTTTTATTATAGAGATCGAATGTCGTCTTGGCAGCTGTGCTGAAATAGCGATGCAGGCGCGAAGCGATGTGCCGTTCGATCCGCTTAGATTCATATCCTTCCCAGCCCCCTTCCTTCACCTTGCTGGGGACATCCCCTTTCAGGTTTTCGAGAAGAGCGATCTCTCCCATGTATATGTCGTACCATTTGGCCTCTTTACGGTCTATGATGAGAGCACAAATCCTATGATAATCTCCAAGGAAGGCCGAAAGGGGACGCACATAGGGATTTTGATCGAAGACGATCGTGTTTTTTGGTGAATTCACAAGGTTGAATTCCTGCCAGAAGTTTTTTTTCGAGCAGGAAAAAATGGCAAGTCCCACATAATTGTAAGCGCTCAAGTTTCTCGCACAAAACTTTTGGATATTCTCCAAGTCTTGAGCGAGAGATTCTCTGTTCTCCTTGCTTAGGCTCATTTTTTCTAGATACTTTGTGTTCCTTCTGATGAGATTTTTCAAGGAGAGTTGAATCTCTTTTTTTGTCATTCTGTTTTTACTCGTGTCGAGATAGAATGATGTTGTTAATAAGCTGTTACTTTTAAATTTAGCCAGGTTTTCGATCTGTTCCCGACTTAATAGCTTCATCTGACCTCCTCATTATTCTGAATTATTCATAAAAGCTGCTGACACATTCTATATTTAAAAAACACTTAGCATTCTAATTGTCAGCATCTTTTACCCTTCGGGCGAGTCGATCTCACTACAAAGCCTTCGTTGTAGCCCACTCGCGGTAGTTCACTACAGCTTCGTGGGCCACTGCCTCGCCTTTGCAGCGACCTCAACTCGTGAATAATCCATCTTTTATCTGGGGTATTCATAAAAAGTGTCGATATCATATTGAACTTCATGGGCCACTGCCTCCACCTTAATGTTAGGGTGGGGTGGGTTGGCCTCAACTCGTGACTAATTTTTTGTTGCATAATTGGGTGGAATAAAATTGACAAGCATGAAGATGAGAGGATTTTGTCACTCGGATTTAATAAGATAAGAACTGAATCCTGATTTGTCAAGTCTGCCTGATGTACGCCCGTGTCAAAAATAGACGTAAAGTGAATCTTTACCTTTTTTGAGTATGAGATTATAATAGCTATTCGCCGCAATTTACAAAGAAGCC
>WTAW01000343.1 GCA_013139435.1 Candidatus Aminicenantota bacterium
GGATGTGTGGCGGACAAGCGGGCATACAGAGTTTTATGATGCTTTGTACCCTGCATTCGAAAGAGAGGGAATCGAGTACCAGCTAAAGCCCATGAACTGCCCCTTTCATATCATGGTCTATAACTCTCGCCAGCGCAGCTACCGGGAACTTCCCCTGCGCTGGGCAGAACTCGGGACCGTCTACCGCTATGAACGCAGCGGAGTTCTGCATGGCCTGATGAGGGTCAGAGGGTTTACGCAGGATGATGCCCATATTTTCTGTCGGCAGGACCAGCTTGAGGACGAAATAAAGAGCACGATCGCACTGGCCGTCAAGTTTCTGACAACCTATGGTTTTGACAAGTATGATGTGTATCTCTCGACCTGTCCGGACAAGTACTGCGGTGCATTGGGAGACTGGGATAGGGCCACAAACGCCCTGCAGAAAGCGCTGGAGGATGAAAATCTCGATTATCAAGTAGACGAAGGGGCGGGTGTTTTTTATGGGCCTAAGATCGACATCAAAATCCGGGATGCCCTACAGCGGTCCTGGCAGTGCACGACCATTCAGCTGGACTTCAATCTCCCAGAGAGGTTCGACATGCACTATGTGGCTGAGGATGGAAAATTTCACAGGCCTTACATGATTCACAGGGCGATTCTGGGTTCGCTGGAGAGGTTCTTCGGCATCTTGATCGAGCACTACAACGGGAGTTTTCCGCTCTGGTTAGCACCGATCCAGGTGACGGTCATTCCTATCGCAGACAGGCACAATGCCTACGCCGACACCCTTTTCCAGAAGTTCAGGGACGGAGGGATACGGGCTAAGGTTGACAGGCGGAGGGAGAAGATGGGGTATAAGATCCGGGATGCAGAAACCCACAAGACCCCCCTCATTCTTGTCGTTGGCGATAGAGAGGTCGAACAAGAAAAAGTATCCGTGAGAGTTCACACCTTAGGGGATCGAGGACAGATGGATGTGAACGAATTTCTTGAAAAAACTTGGGAATTGATTAAAAATAAGTCATTGAAAACCGAACTTTAAAGGAGGCTAGTCATTAGAAGGCGCACATATTATCCTGGTCGAAGGAAGGAAAAACCCCACAAGATCAATGAAATGATCAGAGCAAAAGAAGTCAGAATCATCGATGAGGACAAGGAACAGATAGGCGTTAAGTCTCTGTCCGAGGCCATCGCTATTGCTCAAGATCGGGGTTTGGATCTGGTCGAGGTCGCACCGCAGGCCAATCCACCAGTATGTCGCGTTATGGATTATGGAAAATTTCTTTACGAATTGCATAAAAAGGCTCAAGAAGCAAAGAAACATCAGAAGCAGATCCAAGTGAAAGAGATCAAATTCAGGCCCAAGATCAGCATTCACGACTACAATTTTAAAATCCGCCATGTGAAAAGATTCCTGACGGATAGAAATAAAGTCAAGATAACCGTGATGCTTAGAGGCAGGGAAAAGGCAAAGCCGGAACTGGCTCATCGCATTTTGGATAGAGTGTTCGCAGATGTGGAGGAACTTGGAACTCAGGATGGATCTGTCCGGACGCAGCCCTGGGCTGTTTCCGCCCTGTTGAGCCCAACTAAGTCGGGAGACAAAGATGCCAAAACTAAAGACACACAAGGGAGCAAAAAAGAGGTTCAAGGTAACGGGAAAAAAGAAGGTAATGCACAACAAAGCGAATAAAAGCCATATATTAACCAAAAAGTCAGCAAAAAGAAAAAGAAAGCTGAGAAAACAGGATCTTATCAGTCCTGCCGACCGCAGCCGGGTCAAAGCTATGCTGCCATACGACTTTTAGAGCAGAGACCCTCCATTTTTCGGGAACGGCCTTTTTTAATGAATTCGCCGGCAAATATTCGTATGGACACCGGCTTCTATCGAAGGAGAACACAATGCCGAGAGTAAGACGAGGAACAAAAAAAAGAAAAAGACGATCAAACATACTGAAACAAGCCAAGGGATATTGGGGAGCGAGGAGTCGCAACTACAGGACGGCTAAAGAAGCTGTCGAGCGTGCTCTCCAGTATTCCTACAGGGACAGAAGAACACGAAAGAGAGATTTTCGGAGACTTTGGATCATCCGTATTAAAGCGGCGGCCGAGAATAACGGTATCTCATACAGCCGTTTTATGCATGGATTGAAACAGCAGGACATCGAACTCGACAGGAAGATCCTAGCAGATTTGGCGGTCCATTCTCCGCAGGCCTTCCTTCAGCTGGTCCAGAGGGTCAAAGAGGCGAACGCTTGACACAAACGTAGGCCAAATGAGCGGGCTGAAAGAGAAGATCGAAAAGCTTCAAGAGCGATTCGACGAAGCTATCGAGGGCATAACGGATGAGAAAACCCTCCAAGAGGTGCGCAATCTCTACCTGAGCCGCAGTCGAGGATCTGTGAGCTCTCTCTTCGGAGAGCTGAAGTCACTCAAACCCGAAGAGAAACCGGATGCGGGAAAGGAGATCAACGCCCTCAAAGAGCATGTGCAAGACAAGCTCCAGGCGCTTCAAACACAGCTCCATGGGCCCAAGGTAGTCGAAGAAATGGTGGACCTCACCCTACCGGGTGAGGCTAGTTACATCGGATCTCCTCATCCCATCCTGATCATTCAGCAAGAGATAGAGAATATATTTTTGAGCATGGGATTTTCAGTCGAGGAGGGGCCAGAGATCGAAACAGATTATTATAACTTTGAGGCGCTCAATTTTCCCCCGCATCATCCTGCGCGCGATGATTGGGATACGCTTTATATCAACGACGATTTTCTTCTGCGCACACACACATCACCCGTTCAGATCCGTGTAATGGAAAAGAGGAAGCCTCCTATCCGTATCATCACACCTGGCAAAGTGTTTCGTAAGGAATCGCCCGACCCCACGCATCTGCCGATGTTCTATCAGGTGGAAGGGCTGGTCGTTGACCGGGGGATCACTTTTGCCCATTTGAAGGGAACGCTGGAGAGTTTTCTCAAGGTCCTCTTCCATGAGAAGACAAAGGTCAGGTTTCGGCCCAGCTTTTTCCCGTTCACTGAGCCGTCAGCTGAAGTGGATATCGGATGCACGGTGTGTAACAGGGAAGACAGCGCCTGCCGAGTCTGTGGAGGGGGGGGATGGATCGAACTTCTCGGGTCTGGGATGGTCGACCCCCAGGTTCTTAAAAATGTGAACATCGATCCTGAAGAATATTCAGGCTTCGCTTTTGGATTGGGCATTGACCGGGCCGCGATGTTCTTGTATCAGATTCCCGACCTCAGGTATTTTTATGAGAATGACCTGAGGTTTATTCGACAGTTTTTACAAAAATGAAAATAAGTATAGATTGGCTAAAGGACTTTATCGATGTGGAGTTATCTACCTCTCGATTGATAGACACCCTGAACAGCATCGGCATGCTTATCGATTCATGGGAGGAACAGAAGGGAGATATCATTCTTGAACTGGAGACCTATTCAAACAGGCCAGATACGCTCGGACACATAGGTGTGGCCCGGGAGCTGACCGTGGCCTTGGACCTTCCCCTTAAAGAACAGGAATGGCCTCTGACGGAGGTGGATGAGAATTCCTCCGAGAATATCGATATCGAAATATTCGATGACGATCTCTGTCCTCGATACTGTGGGATTGTGGTGAAGGATGTTAATGTCGGCCCTTCTCCGGAGTGGCTGGCAAAAAAGATCGAGGCCATGGGTTTAAGCCATATAAACAATGTTGTGGATGTTTCCAATTATATTCTGTTTGCAACGGCCCAGCCCATTCACATGTTTGACATCTCCAAACTTTCGGGGAGAAAGATCATCGTCCGGAAGGCAAAAAAAGGAGAAGCTTTTCGGAGTCTTGAGGGAGAAGATATCAATCTGTCTCCGGATATGTTGGTCATAGCGGATGAACAGAAACCCGTCGCTCTTGCGGGTGTTATCGGCGGAGAAAACTCGGCCGTCACAGAGACAACTCGTGATATCCTCATCGAGAGCGCACATTTTGACCCTGTCTCCGTCAGAAAAACGGGCAAAAAAACAGGCATTCAGACGGATGCCAGCTACCGGTTCGAGAGGGGATCCGATATATCATTCCCCCCCAAGGCAGCATTGATGGCTGCATCTTTGCTCACACAATTCGGCGGAAAAGCCACCAAGGGAATTGTAGATGTCTATCCCAAGCCGAGAAAGAACAAGACAGTGATGCTGCGCCAGCGCCGTGTCAGTGAAATCCTGGGAGTGGACATTAGGAGCGATTTTATTGTTGAGACACTATCTAAGTTGGAGTTCATTTTGGAGAAGAAGCAGCAGGGTGTATGGCAAGTTCAAGTTCCCTTTTTCAGGATCGATATAGAGAGAGAGGCCGATCTTGTTGAAGAGATTGCCAGGTTTTACGGATACGAGAACATCCCTTCTGTGTTTCCTCCCCTCACCGCGATGGAACCTCCTCCGGACCCCAAGAAACGACAGATCCAGAAATGCCGTCAGGCGCTCTTTCACTATGGATTCGATGAGGTGGTGAATTACAGTTTTGCTGATCCTGAAAATGAAGAGAAGTTACAAAGTGGGCGCAAGGCTATAGCGATTAGAAATCCCATTTCCACAAAAGCATCTCTTTTAAAAACGACACTTCTTGAGGGATTGCTCGAGAACATCGCATGGAACCAGAACAGAGGGGCCGATGGGATCCATATTTTTGAGGTGGGGAAAATCTATTTCTGGGAAGACGATGCGTGTAGCGAACAGATGTCGTTGGGGATGGCCACCGCTGGATATCTTGGGATGAACAGCTGGCAGGAGCCTCCCATCCAGACAAACTTCTTCCATCTCAAGGGGGTATGCGAAGCCATCCTCTCTCTCTTGAGATATGAGTCTGTTGTTTTTTTGGCAGGGAAACATCCGTCTTTAGAAAAGGAGAGTGCGCTTTCGATTCTGCTGAAAGGGAAAAAAATCGGGTGTATCGGGGCTGTGCGCAGAGATATCTGCAACTCCTTTTCCATCAGGGAACCTGTTTGGGCCGCGGAATTGGACCTCAACGGTATTTTCCAGAAACAGCCGAGGCCCTTTGAATATATCCCTGTCATCAAATACCCGAAAGTGGTCAGGGATATTTCTTTCATTGCGGACCGAAAGATCAGCTACCAAGAGATTAAACAGACGCTGGAGGAACTTTCCATCCCCAATCTAGAGAGGTTCGAACTGTATGACCGTTTTACCGGCGTATCGATCCCCAAGGAGAAGGTGAGTTTATCTTTCCGGTTTCTGTACCATCACCCTCAAAGGACATTGCTTGCTGAGGAAGTGGACGGTTTTCAAGAAAAAATCATCAAAACCCTTTCCAGCAAGTTCGGATTCCAACTGAGGGAAGGAGGGGAAAATTGACAAGTGAATTAGAAAGGATTAAAATTCTTGAGGGTAAAATATCCCAAGTTGTTGATTATTTGAATAGACTGGTTGCAGAGAACGAGAGGCTTAAACAGCAAACAAAGGAACTGAAAGTGAGCAATAAGGCCCTTACGGAGAAGGAAAAAAGGGCAGATAAGCTCGACGAGAGCTTGAAAAAATATGAAAACGAAAGGGAGGTCATAAAAGAAAAGATTGAGACTTTAATAAGCCAGATCGATCAACTCGGATTATGATTGACAAAATAATCGAGATAGAGATTTACAGACAGAAATATAGGATTAAAGTCAAAGGAGAAGAGGATGAGAAGTACATAAGTCATCTTACTTCGTACGTTGATCAAAAAATGCGAGAAGTCGCTGTCAAATCAAAATCTGTCGATTCGTTAAAGATAGCGGTTCTTGCCGCGCTGAATATAGCGGATGAGTTTTTCCTTTCCCAAAAGAAACTGGATCAACTCAACGAAGTAATAGGGCATATGGAGAGTGAAATAGAAGGTTTGGAGGTTTTCCTAAAAAAAGATTCAAAGGCATTCGATAAAATCGGTGAAGCAACATAATAGATTGATGGCTAAGGGTAGAGGAAAAAATACAGAACTTGCCCTGGGAAAAAAATGGAAAGACCCAAAAGAGAACATTGGCTAAGGAACCCATCACAGAAGTTTCTCTTAGCACAACAACTGATTGAGTGAGCTTTTTTAACCCTCCTTACTTTCATCTCCTTTGACCCCAATAGGAGGTGGTCAAAGTGAATTTAAGTTTAATTATAACACTGGGACTTCTGTTTCTTGTGTCTGGCTTCTTGGTCTTTTTGCTAGTCAAGAAACGTTCTGGTGCGAAATCCATACTTAGAGCAAAGCAAGAGGCCAGAGACATTGTGGAAAAGGCCAGTGAAGATGCGGAGAAGATAAAGAGAGAATCCCAGCTCGAGGCCAAGGAGAAATACCTCAATCTGAAGGCGGACTTCGAACGGCAGACCAGAGACCGACGCCATAAGTTGAATGATATGGAGCGGAGGTTGGTGAAAAAGGAAGAGAATCTGGAGCGGAAATTTCAAGTGCTGGAGAGAAAAGAAAGGGATTTCTCGCACAAAGAACACATGCTCTACTCCCGCGAAAAGGAGATCGGAGATAAAGAGAGAAAACATGAAGGATTGATCCGGAAAGGCCTTGAAGAGCTCGAACGGATCGCTGGAATGTCACAGGGCGAGGCCAAAAAGGAACTCCAAAGCAAGGTTGAGGAAGAGGCAAAGCTCGAAGCGATCCAGACACTCCGGAGGATCGAGGAAGAGACCAAGGAGAAAAGCCAGATGATTGCGCAGGATATCATAAGCCAAGCCATACAGAGGTCAGCAGCAGAACATGTGGTCGAGACCACGGTATCTGTCGTGGACTTGCCCTCGGATGACATGAAAGGACGGATCATCGGAAGGGAAGGGCGCAACATCCGGGCATTGGAACTGGCGACGGGAGTCGATATTATCGTCGATGATACACCCGAGGCTGTGATCCTCTCGAGCTTTGATCCCATACGTCGGGAAATGGCACGTCTGGCCATCGAAAAACTTGTTGGAGATGGAAGGATCCACCCTGCACGTATCGAGGAAGTCGTGGAGAATGTCAAAGTCGAGCTGGAGGAAAAGCTGAGGCAGGAAGGAGAATCCGCCATCCTCGAGCTCAGGATTCAGAACATCCGCCCTGAACTCATCAAACTCTTGGGTAAGCTGAAATACCGGACGAGTTATGGCCAGAATGTCCTCCAGCACTCCAAGGAGGTGGCCCATTTGTCGGCCCTGATGGCTAAGGAGCTGGGTGTAGATCCCATTGTGGCGATAAGAGCAGGTCTTCTGCACGATATCGGCAAAGCTGTGGATAGAGATGTTGAGGGGACTCATACGGAACTGAGCGTTAAGCTGACAAAGAAATACGGAGAAAAAGAGGCCGTTTATCAGGCTATTGCTTCGCACCATCGCGATGTGGATTTTCCCTCGATAGAAGCGGTCTTGGTCCAGGCTGCGGACACCCTTTCAGCGGCCCGGCCGGGTGCAAGAAGAGAGCTTCTCGAGACCTACATCAAGCGGCTGGAAAAGCTGGAGGGGATCGCCAATTCCTATGAGGGCGTGGCCAAAGCGTTTGCTCTGCAGGCTGGAAGAGAGATAAGGATCATCGTTGAAAGCCAGAAGATATCTGATGACAAAGCGGCCTTGGCAGCCAAAGAGATCGCAGAAAAGATCAAAGAGGAGTTGGATTATCCAGGACAGATCAAGGTCACTGTGATCAGAGAAATGAGAGCTGTCGAATATGCCAGATAAGGTCATCATTCTTTTTATCGGGGACGTCATCGGTCGGCCCGGGCGCAGAGCCCTGAAGCAGCATGTGTCTGCCCTGGTGCGGAAGTACAATCCATCGCTCATCATCGCCAACGCAGAAAACGCGGCCGGAGGGATTGGGCTTACGGAAAAGATCGCTCAGGAGCTTTTCGAGAGTGTGGATGTCCTGACTTCCGGGAATCACATTTGGGATAAGAGAGAGGCCCTTGAGGTGTTAGAGAAGGAGCCGAGACTGTTGCGACCGGCCAATTATCCTTCCCAAAACCCCGGGAATGGAGCGTTCGTGTTTACGGACGATCAAGGCCGGAAGATCGGGATATTGAACCTCCAGGGTAGAGTCTTTATGGAACCGATCGATTGTCCCTTTCAAGTGGCTGATCGTGAACTGGAGACGCTCCGCGATATCACGCCCGTGATATTTGTAGATTTCCACGCTGAGGCCACTTCGGAGAAACAGGCCATGGGGTGGTATCTGGACGGGAAGGTCTCTGTTGTGGTAGGCACACACACCCATGTCCCCACTGCGGACGAAAGGATCCTTCCGGGCGGAACGGCCTATATCACGGATATAGGTATGGTCGGGGGTTACAATTCTGTGATCGGGATCAAGAGAGACCAAGCCATTTTGAGATTCCTCTCCTCTCGGCCCCAGCGGTTTGAGCCGAGCAAAGACGGGATGATCTTTTCATTCCTCTGTGTGGAGATTGACGCTCAAACTGGGAAAGCTTTGAGTCTCCGGAGAGAAAGCCTGATTGAAAACCATGAAGGAACAGAATAACCGATCCCAGCCCGGCAAGATCTACACCGTTACAGAGATCACACGGCTGATCAAACAGGAGCTGGAAAGCACGTTTCCCCTTATTTGGGTGGAAGGGGAGATCGTGGATCTTACGTATGCCCATTCGGGTCATGTGTACCTCGCTCTGAAAGACGAGAAGTGCAAGCTTGGAGCGGTCATCTGGCGGTCAACGGCTCAAAAAGTTCCTTTTAAGCTGGAGAGTGGGCTCCAGGTTGTCTGTAAAGGCCAGATCAATGTGTATGAGCCACGAGGACAATATCAACTCATCGTTAATGCTGTAGAACCCAAAGGAATAGGCGCCCTCCAACTGGCATTTGAGCAGCTCAAGGAAAAACTCAACAAAGAGGGGTTGTTCGCTCCGGAAGTCAAGAAGAAGCTCCCGCTCTTTCCCAAAAAGGTGGGCGTTGTCACGTCCCCTAGGGGGGCCGCCATTGTTGATATTATCCGGACTCTCGAGAGGAGGTTCGCAAAGCTTCACATCCTGATCTATCCAGTCAGAGTCCAGGGAGAAGGAGCGGCTGAGGAGATCGCAGAAGGGTTAGAGTATCTAGGGAGCCGACCGGATGTGGATGTGATCATCGTTGGTCGAGGCGGGGGGTCCATGGAGGATCTTTGGGCCTTCAATGAGGAGATCGTAGCACGCGCCATCTACGCGTGTCCCATCCCTGTCATTTCGGCGGTTGGTCACGAGCCCGATTTTACAATATCCGATTTTGTGGCAGATATCAGAGCGTCCACTCCTTCTGCGGCTGCAGAGATGGTCGTCGAGAAAGAGCAGGCGTTCGAAGAGTGGATAAAAAACTTGGAAAAACGTATGAATCATCATATGAAATACCTGTTGCAAGAACAGAAAAACAGTGTCCTGAGCCTCATCCACCACCAGGCCTTCCAAAATTTCAAGCTGAGGGTGCTCAACCTCTCTCAGAGGATTGATGAGCTAGAAGCGGCCGCAGGACAGAGTATCTATAACATGCGCCAATGGATTGTTGAAGCAAAGTCACGAACTGTTCTCTTTGAAGAGAAAATCTCCGGTTCGATCCGCGGAACGATCCAGAACTTGAAAGGACTCTGGGAGAAGCTCTCCGTTGAGTTGGATAGCTTGAGCCCGCTAAACGTTTTAAAAAAAGGTTACACTCTGTGTTGGAAGGACGGAGGCCAGAATTTTATCCGGCGAGTCGATGAGGTCTCAGAGAAGGAAAAGATCACGGTCAGTTTTCTCAAGGGTGAGCTTGACTGTTTCGTCCAAAAGGTAGACCGTAATAAGACCATCGAATCACGTTTACGATTCGAAAAGGGGAAAAGAGATGAGTGAAAAGAGTTTTGAGAAGTCACTGGCTGAGTTAGAAAAGATTGTGGAAAAGATGGAGGAAGGGGGGCTTTCGCTCAATGAATCTCTCTCTCTTTTTGAAAAAGGGGTGAAACTGGCAAGGTTTTTGAGAGAAGAACTGGACAAGGCAGAGAAAAAGATTGCCATCCTGCTGAAGGATGAAAAGGGAGGGACAAAAGAGGAGCCCTTTTCTCTTTCGGATGAGGATGAGGAAACAGAAGCCTCCGAGAGCGAGGATAACCCCAGTTCTGGGGGCGACGAAGAACTCCCCTTTTGAAGGATCATGAGCATCGAACTCCGGCTAGCCCAAAAAAAGGAAGCGATCGATAGGAATCTGGAAAGTATCCTCCCTCGCGGTGATTCTCTTCTCTACCAGGCGATGAGATACTCTGTTTTGGGAGGAGGGAAGAGGTTCCGCCCTCTTCTTCTTTTGTCCTCGGGGGAGGAATTTGGTGTCCGCGCAGAGGACGCCCTGCCTTTTGCCTGCGCGGTGGAGCTTATACACAATTATTCTCTGGTTCATGATGACCTCCCTTCTATGGACGATGATGATTTCCGCAGAGGGGAACCCTCCTGCCATAAGGTTTTTGGGGAAGACATCGCTCTTCTGACTGGGGATGCCCTTCTGACTATAGCTTTTGAGGTTATAGCATCTGCTTCACTGAAGAGGGGTTCTGATACGCAAAAGGAACAGGCGATCGTAGATCTGAGCAGACATGCGGGCACTGAAGGGATGATTGGAGGTCAACTTTTGGATATTACTCTCTCACCCGAGACGATCTCCAAAGAGCTTTTCCATGAGCTCATACAAAAAAAGACGGCTGCGCTGATCACAGCCTCTGTGAGGATCGGCGCGATCCTTGGTGGCGCTAATGAGTCCCAGATGGAAGCCATCACTGCGTTTGGCGAAAACATTGGGTTGGCCTTCCAGACCAGGGATGACCTGTTGGATGCTTTGGAAGACACACAGAGGGAAGATGCTTACAGGCCCAATTCTGTTTCTCTATTCGGTCTCGATAAGGCGATAGAAAGGTTGGATGCCTTTGTCTCAGAAGGTCTGCAGGCACTTGTAAGAGGAGCTTTGGCTTCCGAAGAACTCCGTTTTCTTGCCAAGAAGCTCTTGGATGTGAAAAATAAGGGTAAAAATGAACACAATTCTTAACCGTATCAAAAGTCCCAAAGACCTGAAAGACTGTTCCATGAAGGAACTCTCTTTACTGTCCAAGGAGATCAGATCGCTTATCATCGAAGTCGTCTCTAAGAATGGAGGACATCTTTCGCCTAATTTAGGCGTGGTCGAGATGACGATCGCCCTCCACTATGTCTTTGACGCGTTGGAGGATAAAATTATCTGGGATGTCGGTCATCAGTGCTACACGCACAAGATCTTGACGGGGAGAAAGGATCAGTTTTCCACTCTCCGTCAGCTCGATGGGCTGTGTGGGTTTCCCTGTCGTGAAGAAAGTGAGTATGACATCTATAACACGGGACATGCATCCACGGCGCTTTCTGCAGCTCTCGGAATGGCTGTGGCCCGGGACAAAGAGAACAAAGAGCACCAGGTGGTGGCGGTCGTGGGGGATGGAAGCCTTACAGGCGGAGTGGCCTGGGAGGCCCTCAACCAGATCGGCCATCTTCGCGAGAAATTGATCATTGTTCTCAACTACAACGAGATGTCCATCTCGCTCAATGTCGGCGCCATGTCCAAGTACCTCTCCTATCTTGTATCAGGGCAGCATTATCTGCGAATGAAGGATCACGCAAAGACGATTCTGAAGGCCATTCCTGCTGTGGGATGGCCCATGATCAAAGCTGGACGTGCGATCGAAGAAGTCATCAAAAAAACGTTCTTTCCGGGTTTGCTCTTCGAAGAATTGGGCATTCGGTATATCGGTCCTGTTCAGGGACACAGTATCGGCTCATTGATCGAGGTGTTTAAGGATGCCAAGGCCCATGAGGGACCTGTGCTGATCCTCTGTGTCACCAAGAAGGGCAAGGGGTATCCTCTGGCAGAGAGTAATCCTGCCAAGTATCACTCCGCATCTCCCTTTGATATCCAGACAGGAGAGTCGACAAGCACGGATAAGAGAACAACCTATTCGTCTGTCTTTGGAAAGACCGTGGTTGACTTGGCTGATAAGGACGAGAAAGTCATGGCCATAACCGCAGCAATGCCCGACGGGACCGGCCTTCGGGATTTTTCCCAACGGTTTCCGGACCGGTTTTTTGATGTGGGAATTGCTGAGCAGCATGCCGTCGATTTTGCCACGGGATTAGCCCTCAGCGGGTATAAGCCGGTGGTGGCCATCTACTCAACGTTCCTCCAGCGAGCTTACGACCAGCTTTATCATGATGTCTGCCTTATGGATATTCCTGTCGTTTTTGGTCTTGACCGCTCGGGGATCGTTCCGGATGATGGCCCCACTCATCAAGGTATCAATGATATCGTCTATCTCAGGCATCTTCCTAACATGATCGTGATGGCCCCGAAGGATGAGAATGAACTGCGGCACATGCTGAAATCTGCACTCTCTTACGGCCATCCAGTCTCAGTGAGATTTCCCAAAGGAAAGGTCATCGGTGTCGATCAGGATGGGGAACTGAATGTAATCCCTCTCGGCAAGGGCGAGGTTCTCAAAGAGGGAAAGGACTTGCTTATAGCCTTCGGGAGCTTGGTCCATCCTGCTTTAGAGGCTGCAGCGAAGCTTGAAGACGACGGGATCGAGCTGGCTGTGGTGAATGCGAGGTTTGCCAAGCCTTTGGACGAAGACCTGATCCTATCCTATGCGAGATCCGGAAGTGTTGTTTTGACCGTGGAAGAGGGTGTCACTGCAGGTGGGTTCGGCAGTGCGGTCCGGGAGCTTTTGGATCGTAAGAAGATATTTGATATCCGGTTTAAATCCATCGGGCTTCCCGATGAGATATACCCTCTCGGTAAAGTCGACCAGGTCAAAAAGATGTTCAAGCTTGATCCTGATGGGCTTGCCCAACAAATACGACAATTTTATGGAAAGTAATGCGGGGTTCGCCGTCTGTCCATACACACAAGCTCCAAAAGTTTCATGGGCATACTCTCTGTGCTTCAAACGGCGAGCGGAAACCAATGAAAGATAAGGCGGAAAAGATCGTTGTCGACCGGGGGCTGGCCGAAAACCGTCACAAGGCGCAAGCCCTCATTTTAGCGGGTTTAGTGTATTCTGAAAGAGGACGTGTGGAAAAATCCGGACAATTGATTCCTGTTGAAATGAAGCTTTTCCTTAAGGAGACGATGCCCTATGTGAGCCGGGGCGGGTTGAAATTGAAGGAAGCTTTGGGCTCTTTCGCCATCGCTCCCGAGGGCAAGATCGCTGCCGATTTGGGCTGTTCACACGGGGGGTTTACAGATTGTCTGCTGAAAGAAGGTGTAAAAAAGGTCTACGCAGTCGATGTGGATACAAAACAGATCGATGTGTATTTGAGAAAGAACCTCAGAGTTGTTCTTATTGAAAAAAACGCTCGTTATCTTGAACAAAATGACTTCCCGGATCCTCTCGATATTATCACTATGGACCTCTCCTTTATCTCTGTTCTCAAAGTCTTGCCTGCCATTAAAATTTTCTTAGGAAATGGGGAGCTCATTGCCCTTATCAAACCTCAGTTCGAAGTGGGCAGAGGACAGGTCGGAAAAGGCGGGATTGTCCGAGACCCTGATCTGCATGCAGAAGTTCTGCAGAGGATCCTTCAGCAAGCCGGCAGGATGGGATTTCTAGTCCAGGACTTGATGAAGACGTCTGTACGGGGGCAGAAGGGCAATCGGGAATTTTTTGTCCACTGGTCCTTGCATAAAGAAACGTTGACTCATGCACAAACACAGAAATTAATCAAGGAGGTCGTTTGGGATGGATAACATCAAACGAGTGGGTTTTGTGATCAAGCCTCATGCACCTCAAGTGGATAAAATACTGGAGGAATTGATCCAGTATTTTAAGACAAAGAGCATAGAATGTCTTCTGGAAGATGTGGCCGCGATGAAATTCCAGCGTAAAGATGGAGTGCCGCGAGAGAATGTCCCCGAGCAGGTGGATCTTGTCATCGTAATTGGAGGGGATGGGACCCTTTTGAGTATCGCTCATTTAGCGGCCCAGAAGAACGTCCCCGTTATGGGAGTCAACTTGGGAAGGCTTGGATTTTTAACTGAAGTCCCGCTCGATGAGATGGCTTTGACCCTTGATTCTTTTTTGGGGGGGAACACAAAGATCATCAGTCATCGACAGATGTTGGAGGCAGACACAAAGAGTGGGACCTTTTACTGCTTGAATGATTTTGTGATCAACAAAGGGGCCCTCGCCCGGATGATCCAGTGTGCCATTTGGATCGACGGGAAAGAGATTGCCACATCCAAAGCCGACGGTCTCATCATATCGACACCAACGGGCTCAACGGCCTATTCCCTGTCTGCAGGTGGCCCCATTATCCAACCCAATATTCCGGCCTTTATCATCGTTCCCATCTGTCCTCACACGCTTTCCTTCCGGCCGATGGTCATCTCTGCCGAATCGACGCTGAAGATCGAGCTGGTCACAGGGGGGGAAGAAGTCTGGTTCACCCTCGATGGCCAGAGGGGAGGTTTGATGGAGGAGAATGATAGCATCGAGGTCAGACGCAGCCACCTCACCCTGCAATTGATCTCTTCGCCAAAAAGGAATTATTTCGACCTCCTTCAAGAGAAACTCGGCTGGGGCTGATTGACATTTAAAAGGGCCAAGATTATGATAATTTCGCCATGAGTTCGAAGCCGAGAGTGATTTTCGTCTCTGCGGAAGTGGCGCCCTTTGCCAAGTCGGGAGAGTTGGCGGAGGTGGCAAGCGCTCTTCCTAAGTATCTCTCTTATCTGGGCATGGAGGTCTCGGTGTTTATGCCAAAGTACAGGCGTCCTGAGATCGAGTCTCTGCCTAAGGAAATCGTGGCTTCGGACCTTTCTGTTTCTCTTGGAGAAGTCAAGGCGAAGGCCCGTGTTTATAAAAGTGAACTGGGTAAGTATGATATCTACTTCATCGATAATGCCAAGTATTTTTTACGTGAGAACATCTACGGAACCGGAAGGGGCGAGTACCTGGATAATGATGAACGGTTCGTCTTTTTCAACCGAGCGGTGTTGGAGTTTCTTCTCAAGGCAAAAATGTCTGCGGATATTATCCACTGCAACAATTGGCCAACAGCTTTGATCCCCGTGCTCCTCAAGACACAGTATGCAAAAAAAAGCCGGCTCTCCAATGTCGCTACGGTCTTCACTCTCCACAACATATCCTATCAGGGGGAATTCCCGCCGGAAACACTGTCTCTGACGGGCTTGAATTGGAGTTATTTCAACCAGCTTTCTTTGAACGGGAAGTTTAACTTTCTCAAAGCGGGTATCCTTTTTTCCGAAACGATCAACACTGTCAGCTCTTCCTATAAACGGGAAATTCTTACCAAGAAGTATGGATTCGGTTTGCATGGACTGCTCAAACAGAGGAAGAGTGTTTTTTCCAGCATCCGGAACGGTGTGGATTATGAGATCTGGGATCCAGAGAGAGACCCCTACATTGAAAGCAATTATTCCGCATCCAGCTTGGAAGGGAAGGACATAAACAAGCGTGACCTTTGTCGGGAGTTCGGGTTGACCATCGATCCTGGAGTGCCTCTGATCAGCGTTGTCTCCTACATGACAGCCAATAAAGGATTTGATATTTTGTTGGAGGCCATGGGAAAGTTGATGGAAATGAACCTGGGATTCGTGATCCTTGGTCATGGGGACGAAAAGTATGAGAGGGCATTTTTATCCCTCCAGAAACAGCATTTGGGACGTTTGGCGGTCAAGGTAGATATGAGCCCAGCCTTGTTGCATAAGGTTGCTGCAGGGGCGGATATCGTTCTTGTCCCTTCCCGTTACGAGCCCTGCGGATTGAACCAGTTGTACAGCTTCCGGTATGGGAGTGTTCCTGTTGTAAGGGCAACGGGTGGATTGCGAGAAACCGTGAAGCCATTCAGCGCGAAGACACTCAAAGGAAATGGTTTTTTGTTCAGAGAGTACAGTTCGGAAGCTCTGGTTGAGGCCGTAAAACGAGCCCTGCGATGGTACAAAAAGACCAAGATGTGGAAGATGATCATGCAGAACGGGCTCACAGAAGATTTTTCTTGGGAACAAGCAGCCAAGAGGTATGCTAAACTCTACGAGAGATCATTGCAAATTAAGAGAGGAGGTTAAATTGTCCGAAGATATTTTTAATGTGACTGATGACACATTCGAAGAGGAAGTGCTCAAGGCAGAGCTTCCTGTTCTTGTGGATTTTTGGGCTGTATGGTGTGGTCCCTGCCAAATGGTCGCTCCCACAGTAGAGTACTTGGCTCAAAATTATAAGGATAAGTTGAGGGTTGCCAAGATGAATGTGGACGACAACATGAATGTTCCTGCCAAATACGGTATCATGAGTATCCCGGCCCTTCTTCTTTTTAAGGGCGGAGAGGTTGTGGAGACCGTCATAGGAGCCCTTCCTCAAGACAAGATCGTGGATACGGTTGCAAAACACCTGTGAGTCAGACACACGACGTCATCATACTGGGTGCAGGTCCTGCGGGGCTATCCTCTGCCATTTACACGGGACGGGCCATGCTGGACACCCTTATCCTCGAGAAAGGTGCGCCCGGAGGTCAGATCCTTATGGCCGATGTTATCGAGAATTACCCGGGTTTTCCCGAAGGGATCGCTCCCGTTGAGTTGACGGAGAGTTTCCGGAAACAGGCCGAACGCTTTGGGGCAAAGATCGGCATCGATACGATCAAAGAGCTCAAGAGAGAGGGCCAGACCTGGAAAGTGTGCGGCAATAAAAATGAATACTTAACGCGCGCAGTCATCATCGCCACAGGAGCGAATTTCAGGAGACTCGGCGTCAAAGGAGAGGGGAAATTCACGGGGCGAGGTGTTTCCTACTGCGCTACCTGCGATGGATTCTTTTTTAGGGACAAGGTTGTGGCTGTTGTGGGAGGTGGGAACTGGGCGCTTACAGAGGCCATTTTCCTGACAAAATTTGCCCGCCAAGTTAAAGTGATCCACCGGCGTGACCAATTCAGAGCCGAAAAGATCCTTCAAGAGCGGACACTCGCTCATGAAAAGATGGAGGTGCTCTGGGATACGGTGATCGAAGGGATCTCGGGAGATACCACGCTTAAGTCCATGACTGTCAAAAATGTCAAAACAGGAGAGCTGACAGAGCTCGAAGTGGATGGTTTGTTTGTCTCCATCGGCACAGTCCCCAATTCAGAATTCGTGAAGGACCTTCTCAGGCTCAACGAATGGCGGGAAATTGTCGTGGGAAAAAAGATGGAGACATCCCAACCCGGGATCTTCGCTGCTGGAGATGTGACCGATGCCTGCCCCGAGCAGGTGGCGACTGCAGTGGGCACGGGTGTGGCGGC
>WTAW01000122.1 GCA_013139435.1 Candidatus Aminicenantota bacterium
TATCACAGACTTTGTTTCTGCTGAAATCATGAGAGGGATTCAGAGCGGATACAAAGATTTGGGCAATATTCAAGAGGCTGTAGCAGAGGGATGGCTTAAGGAACTCGTCTTGAAATCAAAAGAAGAAAAGCCCCTGTTAGAGACATTATCTATCTCTCTCGGCCTGGGGGAGGCTTCAAGCATCGCTATCGCAAATAACAGAGGATTATTATTCGCCTGTGATGATAAAACAGCCAGGCGGGAGGCGGGGAGAATGGGTGTAAGACTCTCCGGAACGCTCGGCATTCTCAAAAGAGCAATAAACGATAAGGTTATCGAATTAAAAGAAGGAAACCTTATCCTTGCTAAGATGAAAGCGTATGGATTTTATTCTTCTGTAAGGTCGTTAGAAGACATATAAGACGGTTTTTTTCAGGATCTAAGCAACCTAATTACGTAATATACGTATTACTCTATGAATATGTATTTTACGTAAAACCCGATGAAGGATTTAGCCTGGATTATTCACGAGTTGAGGTTGCTGCAGCGGCGAGGAAGTGGCCCATGAAGGATTCGGCACCATGAAAGAGCTAACGTTATTGGAGCAGATGATATTGGCTACAGTTTTCGCCCTCAAGGATGGCGCTTACGGTGTTTCCATCCGTAAGAGAGTCGAAAAACTGACCGGGAAGCGTTTGATGTATGGAACACTATACAATGCTCTCGATCAGCTTTTACGCAAAGATTATGTGACAAAAACAAAAGGAACTACCTCAAGCAAAAGGGGAGGACGACCTCGCATTTATTATGCCCTGACTCCCTCAGGAAAAAAGGCCCTCCGTGCATCTTACAATCTGCAACAGTCCATCTGGGAAAGTATCCCTGGATTCCTTGGAGATTGAGGATTATGGGAAAAAGCAATCCGCATCCGCCTAAAGCGGGTCAGAAACTTCTTTCCTTTTTGACACGCTATGAAGAGGAACACGCAGCTTCCGGAGATTGCGGTGAGGAGTTTAAGGAACATGCGCTGGAGAAGGGGAGGTCAAGAGCACTTTTGTGGTACTGGGGGCAGGTATTTTATGCGCTTGCTGCGTATTCCAAACTATCTACTATCGTAGGAGCTGCCATGCTTAAAAACTACATCAAAATCACCTGGAGAAACATCAGAAATCACAAAATTTATTCTTTTATCAACATCATGGGTTTGGCCATTGGAATGGCCTGCTGCATTCTGATCCTGTTGTGGATTCAGGATGAGCTCAGTTTTGAAAAGTTCCATGACAATTACAGTGACCTTTACAGGACCATCCCTGAACTTCAAGGCACTAAGTACACGTCCAACCCCTTGGCGCTTACCTCGGTTTTTAGAGAACAATATCCGGAAGTGCTTAAAATGGCAAGATTCTGCAGAAGGAATTGGCTCACAAGACATGGGGATAAAATGTATAACGAGAGAGGTGCGATGGTGGATGATGACTTTTTAACGATGTTTACATTTCCTCTCCTTAAGGGCGATCCGGAGACAGCGTTGGCAAGCCGGGAATCTATCGTGATCACAGAGCGTACCGCTGCCAAATATTTCGGCACCAAAGATCCGATCGGTCAATCTTTATTAATGGATAACGATACTGAACTGATCGTGACTGGAATCCTCAAAGATATCCCTTCCAATTCACATTTACGGTTTGATTTTCTGGCTTCGATGAGACTGATGGGAGATAGGGCGCATATGAGTTGGTCATACGAAGCTCAGACCTACGTACTGTTGCAAAAGAACGTGTCATTAGAGGGCTTTGCGGAGAAAATCTCCGGATTTGTCATGGAGCATGATAAGAGAACAAATCAGACAGTTGTTCTTCATATACAGCCCTTATCCAAGATCCATTTGTATTCGTTGAATGGCACGGATCCTATCATTTACGTCTATATTTTCTTGACGATCGCCATAGCCATCCTGATCATTGCATGCATTAATTTCATCAACCTCTCCACGGCCAGGTCGAACACCCGAGCCAAGGAGATCGGTCTGAGAAAGGTCGTGGGTGCAGAGAAGTCGGATATCATCAGACAATTTATCGGTGAATCGATACTATTATCGGCGATCGCGCTTTTACTTGCGATTGTACTTGTATACCTGTTCCTGCCGGCGTTTAATAATCTCGCTCAAAAACAATTGACATTGGACATTGCCGGGAATGTTTCGAATCTGCTCGTATTGGTTGGGATCATTCTCTTTACAGCTTTGCTGTCCGGCAGTTATCCGGCTTTTATGCTCTCTTCTTTTAAGCCAGCAAATATTTTAAAGAGGGGGAAATTACAATCAGGCTCAGGGGGCTATGTATTGAGAAGGATTCTCGTCGTCAGCCAATTCACTGCGACCATTGTATTGATCATCGGGACGATCATCATGTTCAAGCAGCTCAACTATATAAGAAGTAAAGATCTCGGATTAAACAGAGAGCACGTGGTAGCCATATCAATGAACAGTGAGTTGAGAGAAGCCTACAGGTCATTCAAAAACGAGATCAAACAAAATCCGAATGTAATAAACGTCACAGCAGCCCGGAGGTTTCCAACCAATATTGGTCATATGAATCCCGTATATTGGGAGGGAAAGGGTCCAGAGGATTATATGACGATGACTGATGCTTCCGTAGACTATGATTATTTTGAGACGTTCGATATGGAAATGCTTCAGGGCAGAAGTTTTTCGGAAGAATTTGCCACGGATAAGGAGAATTACGTTCTTAACGAAGAAGC
>WTAW01000315.1 GCA_013139435.1 Candidatus Aminicenantota bacterium
TGTATTGGGGACGGTCAATGTGTATTGGGGTCGGGCCTCAGGAATTCTATTATAATCAATAAATTAGTTCAAATAATTCGCTTAAAAATTGACTTAAACGTATTATTTTCCCCCCGGAAATCGCTTCTAAGGTCTTTTATGGTATGAAAAAATGGCCTAATGTTTTTATAAAGAATAGCTTAGTGTGGCCCGACCCCGCAGACCCGCAACTAAGGCTTATAAAGACGTATAGGAATGTGTTTTGCAAATAACTTGAAGTCATTGTCTGTCGTATAGATGGGTAACTCATTCTGGACACTCACAGCACAAATAAGAAAATCTGTATTTGATCCCTGTATCCCTTTAGAACGGCAGAGATTAAAGTATCTGGCAGCCCGCACATAATCCTCAGTAAGGATGGGTAAATCAGCAAAGCCAGAAAGATTCTTTTTAAGACGATTGAATTGGGATTCACTACGGATTCCAGACAATATCTCTTGCCGTATCGGTCCCATCATCTGCACACGATAGTCCTCGATGAGGCCGCGGAGTTCCTTGACACACGGCAAACTGCTTTGATCTTCATGCCTGAGTGCTAATGACCAAATGCTGGTATCCACAATGACCTTCATGCTCTTTTCCTCTGTTTCTTGTAATCAAACTCAGGATCATATTCCACATTTCCGAACAGAGCCAAAATCTTTTGTTGCTCTAGATGTTCAATGTATTCTTTCAATGCCTGGGTCACAGCAGCTCTCTTGGTTTTATGCTTTCCGAGTTTCACCGCTCTCTCAATAAGCCTGTCTTCCAATTGAAGATTTGTAGCCATGATCATCACCTCCTCAATATCCACACATAATTCTACACAATTAGATGTGTGATATCAAGGGAACGTACTCATCGTAAAGAAAATGAATATAATCTTTCCGTGGAATGTCTCTTCTCTGACAAACCTTCAAAACAGGATTTTCAATCACACTCCGTTTCTCACATCTTCATCTTTATGAACGAAAAACATCAACCTTTTTTCTCATTTAAGAAAAATAGAAATTTGGGGACGGAAATTTGGGGACGGGCCTCAGGAATTCTATTATAATCAATAAGTTAGTTCAAATAATTCATTTTAAAATTGGCTTAAACGCATTATTTGGGGGGGCAAAATCGGCCTTTAAGGATAATAGCTTTAGCCAAGTTATCATATTCCGTTAAAATGATCATTTTGCCCCCGGAAATCGCTTCTAAGGTCTTTTATGGCATGAAAAAGTGGCTTAATGTTTTTATAAAGAATAGCTTAGTGTGGCCCGACCCCGCAGACCGTGAGATATTCATGGAAACTCAAGGGAAATAGCATGTACAGGATGGACATCAACTTACATTCCAGTTGAAATATTGATTAAAGATAGGGCTGGTTTTCACAAAAAGTCTTTCAGAAAAAGATCTTTCTTTCTTTTCCCGGCGGGTTTGCACAAATCCAAAATACTCACAGAAATTTTCCAGTAACCGATAAGAATAGCAGTGGGTTATGTATTCAAAATTGCTGACCTAGGTTGCGTCAACCTCCAGTGCGATTTTGGGAAAAGCCTTTATGAAAACTCGGGAGATGATAACATCTTCTGTGAAGGTTTTGGCCTTTTTTTTCAGTATGAACAGCGAAAAGAGCCAGCCGCCCTGGATGACCCAGAACTCCGGATACAGATCGTTAAAGCCCCAGTTGTATTTCTGGGTATAAATCTGCAGGAGATGAAAAAAATCCTGCTCAGAAAAATCCCTGGCCAACACACCATGTCCTTTTCTCGTCAGTTTGAACTTCTTCTTCTCTTTTTTTATCCATCCCGCCATCCTGAGAACATGCCGGAGAGTCAGGACCGTTCTGGAATTTTCTTCCGACCGGAACCTGATCCATTCTTTGAATCTTGAATTATCGATTTCATCAAACAGGAGTCTGGCGAATTTGAGGGGCAAATTTCCTTTGGCCGTGGCTTTCAGCGGCTCGACTTTGGCTAATTCCGAGAGAAAAAACAGCGTGCCGCAAACAATCGGCGCCTTTTCAAAAAACTTTGGTGGGAGTTTTTTATTAAGCTGCACGATCTCCTTATTCTGTTCGATAGGAAAATGCAGCAGCCGGTATATCTGTTTGGATGACAGTCCCAGGAAATCCTCATCCGGCTCACGATTATACTTATCCATTATGTCATCGGCAAAGCTCTGCGTTTCGTCTCGGCTCATGAAAACTTTGTCCCTGGTGGCCTCTTTGAGTTCTTCAAAGGAAATTCTTGGCTTCTCTCTTTTTTTCCGCATCACATCTCGGATCCAGCAGCACTTGATGTATTCCTTGCCTGATCCACAGGGACAAAGGTCGTCGTCCTTGAGTGTTTTTGGCACGTCTGCCCAGAAGCTGCCTTCATATCCGCACATTCCCGTTCGGGGAGAGTTGACAACGGGCAGAAACATGTCCTCATCGCATTCGTGAGCCTGGGCGCAACCCTCACAGAGCCAGCCATCGTCTTTCCACATACATTCCGTGCAGATAATCCTGGCTTTTCTGTGCCTGCAAACATCGCATAAAATCAGTGGAGGATCATTCCGGGCCAGCAATTGAACTTTTTTGCCTCTGATCTCTCCTTCCCTGTAGGACAGAACCTTGAGACCGAGCCTCGTGGTCGTTCCGAAGTCATAGTCATGCAAAAATTTCAGCCCGGGGCGCAGGACATCTTTCAGTTCAAATTCCATGTCATACTCTTCGGGCCTCGGCCCCCATACAGTAGGTTCCTCAAACAACTGAGAGAGATAAATTTTTTCCTCGATCGTAAAAGCGCTCAAGTGTCCGCAGCATTCCAACCATATGTCTCTGAGAAAATGATCCAGGTCACAGAATGTCGAATCGGCTCGGACATCAAGATACAGCCAGTAGTCCGTTTGGTCGTGTCCCTCCACAAGAAGATGGAAGATCTCAGCTTTCTGAGGCCTGGATTTTTCGATCTGTTCCTGCAAAAAAGGCTTTCTTAGCTCACACGATTCGAGATGCCCCGCGATCTCTTTCCGCGTGAAGGTTTGCTTACAAAACTGACACTTTCCTGTGGATGAATCTTTTCCTGTGTTCATGAGCGATCTCTCATTTTTTTCCTAATTTTGCCGTATCTCCATCCTGTCTATTTGTGTTTACCTTGATTGGATTTTATAAAAATATTATATATGTTAAGCTTTGGCAAGAACAAGTTCGCAAATTTTATTTCTATCATTTCCAATCACGCAAGGTGAGAAATATTATATAATAAGATTGACAAGCCCCAGAAAAGATAGAGATTATGAAGAAAAATTCACCAACTATGGCTGAAGCAGTAGAGCAGGTATTGGCAGAAGTAGATGGACCAATAAAATTAAATGATCTCACTGAAAAAGTTTTGGAAATTTATCCGTCCTCTGCCAAGAAGCCCAATGCCGGCATTCGCAATCATTTAAGAATGAAGGGGGTTGGTAAATCTATTATCTATCTGGATAAAGAGACCATTATTCCTCTTCGAGTGGATGCTCCTGGTGTACGTTTCCGCATTTCCCTTTCTCGTTGGCAAGTGAATAAAGGTGCGCTGCCGTTTTTTCCTTCCTTTCAAGGCTGGACTTCTTACATCGATGAGATGCAAGCTTTCATGTTAATCGATGAGCAAGGAACTCCGGCGCCTACTGATGTTGTCTCTTTAAAATACCGCATCTCTGGACTTAGAGGAGATTTTGACGTTCTTGCTTTTAAAATGAGTCATTGGTTTCATAAACATAATGTGCGGCGTAACGACAGTATCCTTGTAACTATTGAATCCTGGGAACCCAGACGATTTCGGCTAGAATTTGAACCGGAGAAAAAACGCCGTATACACAATGAAGAGATTGAATACAAAAATCAGGAACTGGCTGACATACTCTTCGACATTCTGGAAACAGCCACTCACGAACAAATCTATGTAAATAAAGCCATACCAACTGCATATCTTCGTCTGTCGAATCCCAGAGGATATCCAGGTGACGACTGGACCACAGTGTTAAATATAGATTCACGCATGCGAAGGGTTGATTTTCACATCACGTATCCTGAAAGACGTAACATGATGGAAAGAATGCTCACAGAAGGACAACCGCCATTTGACGAACAGGATTTCACTCCGGAGCAAGGGGAGCAGGTATATCAATTTAGAGCCGCTTTGAAATATCGGAATGATATTTGGCGACGTGTCGAAATCCAGGGTAATCAAACACTGGCCGAGTTCGATTCTATCCTCCGGTATGAATTTGGTCATGATACGTCAGACCACCTTGGTGGATTCTGGAAGTTGGTCCGCCGGGGACAAACGCGCCGATTCCGAAAGATTGAATTGGGAGATATCGATCCGCTAGGGGAAGGGACTGGTGCAGACATCAGGATTGCCGGATTAGGTCTGCAAGCTGGCGACAGACTTAAATATGTATATGATTTCGGTGATTGGATAGAGCATAAAATCATAGTAGAAAAGGTAGAATCGCCTCAGGGCTGAACATCTCCACTGAAGGTCGGTGAATCGAATGGCTGAAGTCTCTTCAGTGAATGTCATCCCATCTTGGTCTACATCACTCCTAACTTAAAAATCGGTCTATAAGGATAATAGCTTTAGCCAAGTTATCATATTCCGTTAAAATGATCATTTTGACCCCAAAATAGTGCTTCTAAGGTCATTTTTGGCCCAATAAAATGGCTTAACTTGTTTATATTGAAGCAATTGCCACGGCCCGACCCCGATCTCCCAATCTCCGATCTCCCAAACTCACCCCCTGATTCATCCTGAAAGGCGATTGACTTTGCCTATAGTCTATTCCAAAGTAGCTCTGGTTATTGCTATAGGAAAACAAAAAAAACATCCCCAATGGGAGAATATCACGATGAAGCTTTTTATTCTTTTGATTGCCCTTTCTCTGATTCCGGGAACGTTGCCGGCACAAGACACTCAGGTCGATCTCGGTATTTCTGTTGCCGACGGGGAACTGCGA
>WTAW01000182.1 GCA_013139435.1 Candidatus Aminicenantota bacterium
AATACATCCAATTTCATCCGACTTCTTTATTTCACAGGGATGCCGACGGTTTCCTCATATCCGAAACAGTCAGGGGGGAAGGAGCTCGTTTAAAAACGAAGGAAGGCCGTACATTCATGGATAATCACAAGATGAAGGAGATGGCTCCGCGTGATGAAGTAACACGCGCCATATACGAAGAGATGACAAACAGCAATTCCAATTATGTCTACTTGGATTTGGCATCTTATGCGAAGGTTGATATCAAAAAAAGATTTCCAAACATCTATAAAACATGCCGCGAATATGGCGTCGACATCACAAAAGAGTCTATTCCTGTCGTGCCTGCAGCTCACTATTGTTGCGGGGGGATTATGGTGGATGTTTGGGGCGAGTCCTCCCTCAAAGGACTTTATTCAGTAGGCGAGGTTGCCTGCACAGGCCTCCATGGGGCGAACCGTCTTGCTTCGACATCCCTTCTTGAAGGATTGATTTGGGGGTTTCGTACGGCCAAGAGGATCGCCTCGCGATTTGATTCAAAAATTTCCCATAAGCCCTCAGATATCCATGAGTGGTATTACCCCAAAAAGGAAGAAGAGATCGACCCCGCTCTGATCAACCAGGACTGGCTGTCCATCAAGTCGACGATGTGGAATTATGCGGGAATCATCCGGACGACAAAGCGTTTGGAAAGAGCGAGAGCGGATTTGGATTATCTCCGTCATAGAATCGAAAAATTCTACAGGGAAGCGACCATGGAGCCCAAGGTCGTGGGGCTCAAACACGGGATTCAAGTCGCTCAGTTGATCACCTATGCAGCACTCGGTAATCCTGTCAGCCGCGGCTCCCATTTCATAACCTGAACTATTCATAAAAAATGTCGATAATTTTTTAAACAAAAGCAATATCGATCATTACCATTATTCTTCCAGTAAATCATCTTGACATTTCCGATTTCAATGAGCTTTACATTCATAATCGACATTTTTTACCTTTCAGGCGAGCCGATCTCACCGCATCTGCTTCGTTATGTCGGGTCTCGCGGTAGTAAACTACAGCTTCGCCCTCCATGCCTTGTATCTGCGGCAACCTCGACTCGTGAATAATCCAGGATAAAGAACTAAAAATCGAATTGTTGTGGAGAATTAGGAAAACTTCCTCTATAATAGCAAAATAAAAGCCCCTGGTTGGAGCGAATGATGCGAGACAGTGACAAAATCAAAGACACGCTCAATCTACCCAAAACATCCTTTTCCATGAAGGCAAAACTTGCACAAAAGGAGCCTGAGATCATCAAGAAATGGGATGAGATAAAGCTGTATCAGCAGATCCAGGAGAGACGCAAGCATGGAGACAGCTTTGTTCTCCACGATGGGCCTCCATATGCCAACGGCAATATCCATCTTGGGACTGCGCTGAACAAGATCTTGAAGGATTTTATCATCAAGTCCAAGAATATGCTGGGACTAAAAGCTCCCTATGTGCCCGGCTGGGATTGTCATGGCCTTCCCATTGAGATCAAAGTGGACCAGCAGCTCGGTGAGAAAATGAAGGACATGTCTTTGATCGAGATCCGGGAAGAATGCAGAAAATATGCCTTAAAATATGTGGGTATTCAAAGAGACCAGTTCAAGAGACTGGGCGTTTTCGGAGAGTGGGAGAAGCCCTATCTGACGATGAATCCAGAATATGAGGGGGAAGTTATCCGTCACCTTGCGGCGTTTTTCGCCTCTGGGAATATCTATAAAGGAAAGAAACCCGTCTATTGGTGCATAAGCTGTAAAACGGCACTCGCCGAAGCTGAGATCGAATATAAAGACCGTAAGTCCCCATCCATTTATGTCAAGTTCCCCATGATCTCCGACCTCTCCGAGAAATTCCCCGAGCTAAAGGGGAAGAATGTGTCAGTTCTCATCTGGACAACAACTCCGTGGACACTTCCTGCAAATCTGGCCATCGCCTTTCATCCGGATTTCGAATACGCTGCATTCGAAACCAACGGCGAGGTTTTGATCGCAGCCAAACGGCTGGTTCCTGTTATTTCCGAGGAACTGCGGCTTGCCAAAAGCGAGATTTTAATAACTTTTTTGGGTGCTGATGTCGAGGGGCTGAAAGCGCGGCATCCCTTTATTGACAGGGAATCACTGTTTGTACTGGCCGACTATGTGACCCTCGATCAGGGAACAGGAGCTGTTCATACTGCGCCGGGGCATGGTCATGAGGATTACCTGACAGGACTGGCTTATGGATTGGATATCTATAATCCTGTGGACAGTGATGGGAAATTTATCACTAAGGTCGAGAAATACAAGGGAATGAATGTTTTTGATGCCAATCAGGCGATCATGGACGATTTGCTGAAAGAGGAGAAAATGACCAGGGCAGAAGATATTGTCCACTCCTACCCTCATTGCTGGCGCTGCAAGAATCCGGTGATATTTCGGGCAACCTCTCAGTGGTTCATCTCTATGGAGGAGAATAACCTGAGGAAGAGATCCCTCGAAGAGATCAAAAAGATCAACTGGATCCCTCCGTGGGGAGAGGAGAGGATCGCTAATATGGTTGAGGCTCGGCCTGATTGGTGTATCTCGCGGCAGCGTTCGTGGGGCGTGCCGATCCCCTCATTCTACTGCGAAAATTGCAGCACGATCCTTGCGAATGAGAATATATCTCTCAAGATCGCGGATGTCTTTTCTGAGGAAGGCTCGAATGCTTGGTTTACTAAAACAGCAGAAGAACTGTTACCCCCTGGAACAAAATGTCCGCAGTGTGGTTCGGGGATCTTTAAGAAGGAAAATAACATTCTCGATGTCTGGTTTGAATCCGGAGCGAGTCACAATGTGCTCGGGAAACGGAGCGACCTGCCTTGGCCATCTGATATCTACATCGAAGGACATGACCAGTACAGGGGATGGTTCAACAGCTCTCTTCTCGTTGGGGTTGCCGCGAAAGGGGCCTCTCCCTATAAGAGTTGTATCACCCATGGATTTGTCTTGGATGAGAAGGGGAGAGGAATGTCCAAATCCCTGGGCAATTTTATCGAGCCTGAAGAGATCATTTCCAAAAATGGGGCCGAAATCCTAAGACTCTGGGTGGCGATGCTCAACTACAAGGAGGATGCCCGGTTTGGCGGCGAGACTTTGCAGCGTCTCGTGGAGGCTTACAGGAAAATACGGAACACTTGGCGTTTCATCCTCGGTAACATCGATGATTTTAAGCCGGATGAAGAAACTGTACCAACAGAAGATATGGTTCTTTTCGACAGATGGATTCTGGAAGAATGTTCGCAATTGAGCAAAAAAATCCTCAAGGCTTATAAGGATTATGAATATCACATCATCTATCACAGGATGTATAACTTTTTTACGGTTGACCTGAGTGCTTACTATCTGGACGTACTCAAGGACAGGATGTATTGTTCCGGCAAAAGCTCATTACTGAGAAAATCAGCCCAAACAGCGCTTTTCAAAATACTGAAAACAACCCTGGTTTTAGCGGCCCCTCTGCTTCCCTTCACCACAGAGGAAGCATGGGAAGCCATGCCCCCATTTAGAGGGAAAGAGGAGTCTATCCACTTGGAGTTGTTTCCCTCCTTTGATAAAGAATGGCTTGGAGCAGATCAGTTCCAAGAATGGAAAGAGTTGAAAGGAGTAAGGGAGAGAGTTCTTAAGGAGTTGGAGATTGCCAGAGAATCAAAACTGATCGGCAATTCTTTGGAAGCGCGAGTAACACTTAAAGTCCCCCCATCCCTACAGCACATTTTGAATAAATATGCAGATGAAATGGCATCTCTTTTTATTGTCTCTTCGGTCGAACTCGGGGCTCACTCTGAAGCGGAGTTGGGTATCCAAGTTTACAGGGCCGAAGGAGAAAAGTGCCAACGCTGCTGGAATTACTCTCCATATGTGGGGACGAATGACGAATTCCCTGTTTTTTGTCAGCGTTGTGAAGATGTTGTCAAAGAAATGGACCAATGAAAGACAATGCCCTTTATTTTATGATCATTCTTTGTTTGTTGTTTGTGGATCAGCTGACCAAAACCATTGTCTCAACAAGTTTTAACCTTTACGAAAGCAGAGTTGTGATTCCCGGTTTCT
>WTAW01000331.1 GCA_013139435.1 Candidatus Aminicenantota bacterium
AGGAAATCGCAAATGGACGAATGTATATTCTGTAAAATCGCAAACAAAGAGATCCCAGCGAAAGTCGTGTACGAAGACGATAGGATCCTCGCCTTCGACGATATTAATCCTCAAGCACCCGTTCATGTCCTACTCATCCCCAAGGAGCACTACACATCTCTGAACGACATCCCTGAAGAGAAAAAGGACCTTCTCGGACACCTCCTGCTCAAGGCACGGCATACAGCACAGGAAAAGGGAGTCAAAGAAAGTGGATACCGAATTGTCCTCAACACAGCCAGAGATTCGGGACAAGATGTCTTCCACATCCACTTTCATGTTCTTGGGGGAAGGCGCATGACCTGGCCTCCCGGTTAATATAAAAAAAATCTTCTTGATAAGTTTTTTCAGCAATGTCAGGATAACTTCCTGATATTGCTGAAGTAAAAAAGCATCGGAATTTTTTATGAATAGTTCAGGTTATTTGAAGAAGGAGGAAAATAACATGGAAATCACATGGCTGGGACATTCTGCAATCAAAATAAAAGGTTCAAAAACCGTGTACATCGATCCATTTCTCACTGGTAATCCTGTCGCATCCACCACTCCTGAGGAGATCACAGAAGCGGATGTGGTGATCGTCACCCATGACCACGCAGATCACAAGGGAGATTCCTTTGACATTTGCAAAAGAACGGGCGCCACTTTTGTTTCCGTTCATGAAGTGGCTGTCCAAGCAGAGGAACAGGGCATCCCGGCAGAGGGAATGAACATAGGGGGAACGATCGAAACAAACGGAGTGATCATACACATGGTCCAAGCTCTTCATTCAGCGGAAACCGGAGATCCTACAGGAGTTGTGGTGGAGATTGACGGACAAAAGCTCTACCATGCCGGTGATACAGGATTAACCTACGACATGAAGATCATTGGAGAGTTTTTCCACCCTGACCTGAGTTTCATCCCCATCGGGGACAGGTACACCATGGGCGTTGGTTCTGCCACCAAGGCCGTGGAGTTTGTACAAACAAAGAAGGTCATCCCCATCCACTACGGCACCTTTCCGATCGTCAGCGTGGATCCGGAAGAATTCAAGAGAAGAGTGGGCGACACAGCCGAAGTCATCATCCTCAAGCCCGGAGACATATATAACCTGACGGCATGAGAGATGGCATATCTGGTTGATGGGAACAATTTCATCGGACACACCTCTCCCTATGAACTGCGGGATCCCCGGAGTAAATACAGTCTGATCGTTAAATTATTGATATTCAACAAAATACAAAAGGTTAAAATTATTGCTGTGTTTGATGGGCCGCCGGATCCAGAGATCACGGATCAAAATTTCCCTGATAGCTCCCTGACTGTACTCTACCCTGACTGGGGACAAAACGCTGACCAGATCATCAAAGACATCATTGCCAAAAGAGCCAGGGAGCGTCGATTCTATGTTGTAAGCTCAGACAGGGAGATCAAGGACTACGCAAGGAAAAACGGCGTCAAACCGCTGTCCTGTGAGGAGTTCAACAAGCAGCTCAAGGCTGTACTCAAAGAAAACAAAGACCTGAAGGAAATGGAGAAACATACACGTTTTCCCTCTCCGCTCGAGATAAATCACTGGGTCGACATATTTGAAAAAAAGAGATGAAACCTATCGCCATCATCGGAGCGGGACGCCTTGGGGTTTCATTAGCGTATGTTCTATCTAAAAAAGGATACACGATCAAGGCCCTCTCCTGCCGGTCAAAGTCTTCTGCCGAAGAAAGCCGCCAAAAGATCGGCCAGGGCACGGCGTCCACAGACAATATCCGAACCGCAGACCAGGGAGAGATCGTCTTCCTTACTGTTCCGGATGATGCCATCGAATATGTCGTCAAAGAACTTGAATCCTCACCTTTGGATTGGAAGGAAAAGGTCGTTCTCCACTGCAGCGGCCTTCTAACCTCCCATGCCCTCGATCCACTCCAATCAAAAGGGGCCCATACGGCCTCTGTTCATCCCTGTTTATCATTTCCCGAAAAACAGAGCAGGATTGACCTTTTCCAGGGTATCTTTTTCGCTCTCGAAGGAGACGAAAGAGCCGTGTCAGCAGCTAAAGACATCGTCAACACAATCGGCGGTTTGCACTTCATGATCCGCGCGGAAGACAAAGCCTGCTATCACACGGCCTGCAGCCTGGCATCCAACATGAGTGTGGCGCTCCTGTACACGGCCATATCACTTCTCAGCGAATGCGGACTCGGGCAGGACGAGGCAAAAAAGATTCTGCGCCCTCTCCTAGAAGGAACTTTACATAATGTAAACAAAGTTGACATTTTTGGCGCCCTAACAGGGCCTGTGGCCAGGGGTGATTTGGCCACGATCAAAAAACATCTGGCGGAACTGAAAAAATTTCCCTCAGCCCGCCGGATATACATCGACCTGACAAAACAAGGCCTTGAAATGACAAAATGCGGGAACAAAACTCCGAGAGAAAAGATCAGCGCGATGGAGGTCTTGCTGGAACGTGAATGACCTCATACTTGAGGTCGATGCCAAATTCCTCTTTGACCCTTCTTTTAAGCTCAGAAGCTAAACTCATCACATCTGACGCACAGGCATGGCCGCGATTGATGATGAAGTTGGCGTGCCCATCATATACCATGGCATCGCCTTCCCTGAGCCCTTTTGCCCCTACACGATCCAAAAGTTGCGCAGCGGCGATTTTTTTTCCTTCCAAAGAAACAGGATTTTGAAAAAAACTGCCCGCACAAGCGATGTCCCATGGCGGGTGTCTTTTTGTTCTCCATTCCATATTTTTTGCAATATTGGCTTCAATCTGAGATCTTCTGCATTCTTCGACACGTAAAATCACCTCTAAAACGACATCAGGCCTCTTTTTGAGCGAGCTATACCGGTAATCAAAGGAAAAATACTCTCTGCTTATCCTGACGTCTTTATCGGATTTATCATATAGCACAGCCTCTACCACGCGATCGCCGATTTCCTCATCAAAAGCGCCGGCATTTCCATAAACAGCACCGCCAACAGTCCCGGGAATTCCTGCCATAAATTCCAGCCCCCCTAATTCATGTTCGGCACACCACTCGAGCACGTCCTTCAACAGGCTCCCAGATGCACACCGGATGAGCTCTTTATCCTGACGGTCGATCTTTTCCACTTGGTTTTTGATGACAAGCCCCCGGAATCCCTCATCCTCAAACAACAGATTGTATCCACCACCCATGATGGTGTGATACAGAGAAAATTCACGAGCGAGTGTTATGGCTTTCTTCAATTCATGAGGAGATCGCGCACAAAAAAAATAATCAGCCTCGCCGCCAATCTTAAAATGGGAATAATCGGAAAGTCGAACGGAAAAATCGAGAGGTTTCCCCACTGTATTTTGAAACCTTTCAGGAAAATCCCTCTTCCCGCCGTTCATGATGCCATTTTATCCTATATCGCCGCATAAGTCTAAATCCAGCCGCCCAAGGCAAAACAAAGGAGACACGTAATAAGTTGCGCTACTTTAAATATGGCACAGTTTTTGCAGCTATCGAGAACGGATGAAAAGTAATTGCTTTTTGTTTTGGATTTATGCTAATATTTCGCTTTCCCTGTGTGAAAAAAGAATTAATACAACATAGAGAGGTCGACCATGAAAAGATCAGTACTCACGGTAATCACATTAACTCTCCTCCTCGTTTTCCCCGTGCTCAGCCAGGAAAACTCCTGTGATCAGGCGTATATCAAAGCCGTGACCACAGCCGATGCCGGCCAGAGGGCAAAACTCCTTAAAGACTATCTGGCGCAATGCAGCGGAAAAGGGTCCCAATACGAAAATTTTGCATATGCAAACCTATGCGTAACCCCCTACAGCGCCAAAACAGCTGCTGAGATCATCGAATATGGTGAAAAGGCGATAGCTTTGGGTGGCCTGGATGAGCTCATGAAGTTTCAGATCCTCGTAACAGTTGCCGCTGTTTACGGACAACAAGGAAAGAACCTGGCAAAAGCCAAAAACTATGCCCAACAAGCTATCCAGCTCGGAAAAGCACAGAACAACAATCAACTCGTGGGAGCGGCTTACTATGTTCAAGGCCAAGTTCAACAAAAGTCCAACGATCTGAAGGGGGCATCAAGTTCATACATCAGCGCCTACAACACTCTGAAAAACAAACAGATCATCAACGACTTGAAAAAGGTCGCAAAGGGCCTGTACGATGCCAAAGCTTACAGCGACGCCGCAAAGGCATGGAAGGCCTGTGTCGGAGTATCGAATAACTACGTCTGTATCGTCTATCTGGCAAACTCGCTCAACAGGTCCGGACAAAAGGATGATGCCCTGACATACTACAAACAGGCCTACACCAAGCAGAAAAAGGGAGATGTGGCATACAACATCGGAGTCCTCCTGGCAGCTAAGAGCAATCACAACAACAACGGCTCTTCGGAGGCAATCAGCTATCTGCTGGATGCGAGTTTTCTCTCCCAGGCCAATTCCAAAAAAGCCATGGACCTCGCACAGAGACTGTTCTTCAATCACGAAGTCCCAGGGTATAACGATAAGATCGAGGAACTCTCGGACAGGGGCACAAAACTGGAAACTCTAACAAACAGCTTCAACGAAAAATTCGGTGAAAAAGATGAAGAAGACCTCACTGATGCCGAAAATGCAGAGATGGAAAAGATATTGGAACAGATCGAAGCTGAACAGAAAGCCATCGAAAAACTCCAAATAGAGCAGCAACAAGCATTGGAGAAATTCAACGCCCTCGTAGAACAGACGAAAACGCGATTGGACATCTAATCCCCACCACTATTTGAACTTTTGCTTTTTCTGTAATAATATCAATATTACCCGATCGAGCGGACGGAAAAATCCACAAAATCCTCAAAGGGAGAGTGTGATATCCAATGCCACTCACACTGAAAGAGGCTAAAAAGAGAATCCAGAAACTCAGAGAAGACGTTGTCTTCCATGAGAAGAAATACTACGTCGATAACGACCCCCAGATCTCCGATTACGAATTCGACATGCTCATCAAGGAACTCTCAAACCTAGAAAGACGATTTCCTGATCTCATTACGTCCGAATCGCCCACTCAAAGAGTGGGAGAACAACCTCTTGAGGGTTTCGCATCTGTTGAACACAGCACCCCTATGCTTAGCCTTGACAACTGCTACACGATGGAAGAATTGAGGGAATTCGAAGCGCGGATACGAAAAATCATTCCTACAGAAAAAATCGCTTACGTGGCAGAATTGAAGATCGATGGATTGGGGATCTCTGTCATCTATCGCGACGGAAAATTCGCCCAGGCCATAACCCGAGGCGATGGTCTAAGGGGTGATGATGTTACTCCGAATGTGAAAACGATCAGAAGCTTTCCGCTTGCCATTCCTCAATCGGGAGAGCTCGAGGTGCGGGGTGAAATCTACCTTCCATTCCCCTCGTTCAGGAAGATAAACAGAAGACGAGAGAACGAAGAACTTCCTCTGTTCGTCAATCCAAGGAATGCCGCCGCAGGGTCCATCCGGCTACTCGACCCGAAGGAAGTGGCTGCTCGAATGCTGGACGTCTTTCTCTATACCTTGTTCGTAGAGGGAGAAGAGAAAGAGAGCCAGTGGCAAAACCTCCAAACAATGAAAAAGTTAGGCCTCAAGATCAACCCCCATTCCCGCTGTTGCTCTTCATTGGATGCTGTCATCTCCTACTATGAAGAGTGGAAGGAACGAAGAGATGCGCTCGATTACGATGTCGACGGCATCGTTATCAAGGTGGATTCTGTTGAACAGCAAAGACTCCTCGGCAGCACGGCAAAATTCCCGAGATGGGCCATATCCTTCAAATTCCCCGCGAGGCAGGCAACCACTCGAATAAAAGACATTGTCGTTCAAGTGGGGCGGACAGGCGCTTTAACTCCCGTTGCTGTACTCGAACCTGTCAAGCTCTCGGGAACGACGATAAGCCGGTCGACTTTACACAATGAGGACGAGATCCGGCGGAAAGACATCCGCGTCG
>WTAW01000435.1 GCA_013139435.1 Candidatus Aminicenantota bacterium
ACCGAGCCTTGGTAGTTGGGGTTATCAGGAACGAAAATATAAGAGGCATCGCCTATAAAAATACCTTCCGGATCAAAAAGCCCTTGCCGCTGCAGCAGAGGCGGCACTTCGGTATTAAACCAGTCCATTAACTTATCTGCCTCTGTAGCTCGTGCGGTCTTACGCAAAAAATCCTGATCGCAGGGAGTCTGCCGCTCATACGTGTTCTTGTTGTTAAATCCCGGGCAGTGAATCGTAACCTGACCAGTCTCGGGATGAACAGTCTTTTTTCCAACTTCCGGACCAAGGGCGTTCAGCAATCCTCCGGTGCGAATGACCAAAGGATAGCCGTGAAAACTCTGCATCCCATGCAGCCTGAGACTAATATCACTGGCTATATACAGCCATAGAGGTACCTCTTGCTTCTTCCGCTTCAAAGGGTAGGTGTCGGCCAAATGTTTCAGGACCCCTCGGGTGTTGAGATATTCGAAAAACTCTGTTTCCGCTCCCTCAGAAACTGCCTCCAGATAATCAATCTCCCCATTTTCCATGCACTTCTTCACGTAAACCTTGTCCTGTTCAAAAACGAGAAGATTCATTGACGAGCCTTGTCAAAAGTTTTCAGTTTTGCATCACGCAACTGGTTTAATGTTACAGATATCTCAGAGTCAATCTTGCGGATATCGGCCAGTGTTTTCTGATAACGTTGGTAACGACGGACACTGGTAGAAAGCCACTCTGGGGCAATCTTGCCGATGTAGATGAGTTTTGTTTTTTTATCCTTGCGTTTGGAGAGATACCAGGAGGAGTGAAGCTCACCTCTGGCACACTTGCAGCGAGGATTACCGCAGGGTCGGTGCATCTGGTAGAGGCTTCCCGTGATCATTGGCAGAGGTTGGAGAATCGATTTGATGAGAGAGAGCCGTTTTTCATCGAGGAGTAGGATTTTTTGGCGGAGGCGGCTTAAGTCCATAACGACCCTATAACTGATATGTTTATATATTATATACATTCAGTTGTCAAGTAAAAAAAGAGAACTATACAAGATAATTTTATAAGTCGTTTTTAGATGGCCTACAAGTTCTTGAAAATCAACGAATTAGAATGGACCTTCCCCCACTGTCTGAATCACTGCCTCTTGAGCTCTTAGCCGCAATGTTGTATGCTAGGCCATCGTGGCCTTGTGGAGTCAAAGAATGAGAAAGAAAGCGATATTTCTGGTTGTCCTTCTCATAGCTTCTTCTCATTTTTCCTTGTCCGCTTCTTTAACAAAAGACCTGAAAATCACAGTCAAGGAAAAAAGAATTCGGGACTTCAGCCTGGATGGCCTCACGCTCGTCTTTTATGTGAACATTGCAAATTCATCTTCCAAGGCCTATTTTCTTTCAGGTTATGAATATCGTTTTATCGTCAATCAGGCGGATTATCTTCAGCTTCAGACAGGATTGGAAGAAGGCATCAGGATTGAAGCGCGAGGCGAAACCCTTGTGGCGTTTCCCATCAAGATCACATATGAGAATCTTTTTCGTACTATTCCAGCGATGGAAAATGAACTTCATGCCATATGTAATCTCGTTGGCTGGGCGAGGTTTTCGGATGGACGGAGAGAAAGAGGAAAGCTTGCTCTGGCTTTTACAGGAGATTTTCCAATATTTTGGAAGCCAGCGCTCCAACTTGTCCGGCTTCGGGTGAATACCCTTACCATTGGAGGCGCGGATATAGAATTCGAGGTGAAGTTTCAGAATAAAAACAGGTTCGAACTGATGGTGGACCGGATAAGTTACACCTTGACCTTGGCAGGTTATGAAATAAAAAAGGGCACCATCGCTGGGGATAAAAACATCGACAAGCGGGGAGAAAAGCTTTTTTCCTTACCATTGCTGTTGAATTTTTTTGATGTGGGGAAGGAAGTTTTTGATGTTCTCGATAAATCCTCCACACAGAGCCGCTTTTATGGCGTCGTGGAAGTGCAGACTGTTTGGGGGAGGTTGATCATTCCGTTCGAAAAGCAGGAATTGCTTAAAATAACAAAAATCCCCTAATTTCCCTGGATTGTTTATAAAAAATGCCTCAGTCAATGATCAGTATTATCATTCCGACCTATAACCGAGCTCCCTTTTTATCGGAAGTCATCCAATCCGTACTCGATCAAGATTATTTTCAAAATTGTCCGAATGATCCTTGTTTTGAATTTTTTGTGATCGATGACGGCTCGACAGATGAGACAAAAAACGTCGTCCGATCCTTTGGCGGGAAAGTGGAATATCACTTTCAGCAGCATCAGGGAGTCAGCGCGGCCAGAAATCAAGGGCTCTGTCTCTCGTCCGGAAATTTTATCGCGTTTTTAGATTCTGATGATCTGTGGATGACCAATAAGATGAGAGCCCAGATGAGTTTCATGGAGGCATACCCGAAGACCAAGGTTTGTTATACAGAAGAAGTGTGGATGCGCAATGGTGTGTTTGTGAATCCAAAAAAGAGGCACAAAAAATATTCAGGCTGGATCTTCGAAAAAGTTTTGCCCCTATGTCTATTGAGTCTCTCATCCGCTCT
>WTAW01000359.1 GCA_013139435.1 Candidatus Aminicenantota bacterium
GCTGTGAGTTTTGCTGCCATCACACTGTCTCGAGGACAAAAAAGGAGCAATGGGTGAAACGTGTTTATGTGAAAAGGCGAATACAGATGAGTGATTTTGGAGGGGCTGTCAAAGAGAACGATACATACAACATTGCCATTTTGGGTGTCCCCTATGATGGGAAATCCTCTTATCTCAAAGGGCCGTCCAAAGGCCCTCAAGCCATTCGGGCAGCTTCAACAGGTGAAGCTATAAATGCCTGGACCGAGCTGGGCATCAACCTGGAGGATGATGTGACGATCGTGGACCTGGGGGATGTGGATGTGGCAGGAGATTTTTCCGATATCTCTGTAAGAGTTGAGGAAAGAGTATGGGAGATCTTGGCAAAGGATGGGCTGCCCATTGTGCTGGGTGGCGACCATTCCATAAGCCTTCCTGTTGTCAGAGCAATAGCCAAGAAGCATCCCCTTTTGGATATTCTGCATTTCGATGCGCATCCCGACCTCTATGAAGAGCTTTATGGAGATCGTTACTCCCACGCCTGCCCCTTTGCAAGGATATTGGATGAGGGTTTGGCCAAAAATCTGGTCCAGGTCGGCATACGCGCAAGCACGGGTGCCCACAGGCAAAAAGCCGCCGCTTTTAGCGTGCGGACGATCACGATGAAAGATTGGCAAGACGACCTCACGCTCGCTTTTTCCAATCCTCTGTACATCTCCTTCGATGTGGATGTCCTCGATCCAGCGTTCGCACCGGGCGTTTCTCACCTTGAGCCGGGCGGTCTCTCTACCCGGCAGGTCGTCAACTTGCTCCATAGTCTGGAGGCCGATATCGTGGGAATGGATGTGGTGGAAGTCAACCCTGCCCGGGATATTTCTGGAATAACTGCCGCTGCGGCTGTAAAGATTATCATGGAAACTGCAGCCAAGATGACCTTATCTATTCAAGAAAAGCAAAAGGAGGCAAAATGAAAAAGACTCATTTCGTGATAGTTTTAGTCTTGCTGCTGTCAGGGATTCTGTTTGTTCAAGAAAAGCCGGTCTTCGAGGATTACTTTATCGATAAGACCATGCGTGTGGATTACTTTCGCATCGGTGATGCCAAGGAAGAAACGGTTACCATCGATCAGGTTTATGAGCAGGGCATCTGGGCAGGAAGCAAGCATAACCTTATTGACAGCCTTAACTATGGCCGGTACTGTATCAAGATCTATGACGCTTCATCCGGCAAACTCATTTTCTCTAAAGGATTTGACAGCTATTTCGGAGAATACAAAACAACGGGCAAGGCTCTCAAGGGGATCAAACGCTCATACCATGAGAGCTTTCTCCTTCCCTATCCGAAGAGAACAATTCAATTTTCCTTTGAGGCGAGGGACCGGAAGAATGTCCTGCACTCCCTTTTTAAACAGGAGATCAATCCATCCTCTGTAGATATCTTGAAGGAGTGCTTGGATGATGATGTTATGGTGTTTGAGCTCTGGAAGGGGGGAGACCCTCATGTGAAAGTGGACCTGGCCTTTATCGCAGAGGGATATACTCGAGAGGAGGAATCAAAGCTCAAGGCAGACCTCCAGAGATTCATGGAGGTGTTTTTCAAACAGGAACCTTACAAGAGCCTCAAGAATGAATTCAATCTCTATGGTGTCTTCAAGCCATCACAGGAGAGCGGGTGTGATGAGCCGCGGCACGGTGTTTTCAAGAACACAGTGGTCAACGCCACATTCAATTCTCTGGGTTCGGAACGGTACCTTCTGACAGAGGACAACAAATCTCTGCGCAATATAGCGGCGCATGTGCCCTATGACACGCTTGTCATCATGGTCAACCAGGACCGCTACGGCGGAGGGGGTATTTACAATCTTTTTTGCACGTTCACTGTTGATAATCAGTGGCATGAATACCTCTTTGTGCATGAGTTTGGCCATTCGTTCTCCGGTCTTGCCGATGAGTACTACACCTCCTCTGTGGCATACAATGAGTTCTATCCTCGGGGGATCGAGCCGATGGAACCTAACATCACGGCTCTACTCGACCCACAAAATCTCAAGTGGAATAAATTTATCACGCCCGGAATTGCCATCCCCACGCCTTGGGAAAAAGAAGAGTTCGACAGGATGGACAATGAATACCAGAAGATCCGTCATCAGATCAACGAAAAAATCGCTCAGATGAAGAGGGAAGGCGCACCAAAGGAAGAGATCCAGAAAACGGAGGCAGAATCAGAACAGCTCTCCAAGCGTCATGCCGATAAGATGGATGCCTACCTTGAACAAAGTGCGTTCACGAGTAAAGTCGGGGCCTTCGAGGGCGCCGGCTATTCCTCGCAAGGACTGTATCGTCCGATGCTGGATTGCCTCATGTTCTCAAAGGGAGCCAAACCCTATTGTTTAGTCTGTGAACAGGCCATCATTAGGGTCATAAAACAGTACACCCAATAGTGTCGATCGAATCCAAATGTTTTTGCTTTTATAGAATCAAATAGAGATTAGATGATCGATGAATGGATAAGCCTCAGATAAGCCCAACGATTTTTTCAAGCCAGTGTTGGTCAACGGAGGAGAAGGCGTCACGTCTTTTGCTGTCCACATCCAACACTCCCCAAGCCTGGCCTCTCTCATCAAGTAGGGGCACTACGATCTCAGCATTGGACCGGCTGTCACATGCGATGTGACCCGGAAACTTATAGACATCCGGGACGATGATCGTTTCCTTCTTGAGGAAGC
>WTAW01000085.1 GCA_013139435.1 Candidatus Aminicenantota bacterium
TCCAGGCATGAAATTCGGCATTTCCTGGCTCTCCATCGACAAGAGCATTCACAACCTCCAGGGCTTCGGTGTATTTTTCTTTATCAAACAAAGTCTTTGCCTGGTCGAGCGATGGCTCTCCGACAAAGTTATCGGATTTTTCTTGGGTTTGGGATTGGGAAGATGGGGATTTTTTAGAGAAAAAAGGCGATTTGTCCCCCAGCATCTCAGGAAGCATCTTTAAGAGAATGGGGAGCATCTCTTGTAAAAAAGAGGGTTTTTTCTCCTCAATGGGAAAAAGTTCAACCCTGACATCCTCACCTTCGATAATTAAAATACCTGCCGGGATTGCCTTCCCCCCCATGCCTCCTCCGTAACCAGTCATTGATCCTCCTGCTCCCATACCAAAAGAAACTCTGGCAAAAGGGATGATGATAGCCTTTCCCGAGCGTATCGGCTCTCCAATGACAGTAGTCACCTTTAAATTGGCAATTAGCTTGTCGAAATTGACCATGGACTCCTGGACCGGAGATTTTGACTGTGCCCAAAGTTGACAGAAGGGGATGAACAACACAACGGTTAACACAGCATATATATGTTTTCGTTTCATGGTGTCCTCCTCATTTTCTGGGTGCTTTCCCTGCACTAACAAACTTTGTTCCAGATTTGCTTACGACCACAAAACCCAAAGGCCTTGCCTCTCCGCTCATGTAGAAACCCCCACCCTTCTGTGCAGGATCAGGAGGCCCTCCTTCGCCTCCTCCGTAACCGATGTCAATCATGATTATCGGAATCACGGTTATCTCGCCAACTTTAATGGGATCTCCCACAATGTTTTTCACATGGAGATTTTTGGAGAGTCGTTCCAACATGGATTTAGTCATTAAAGAAACGGGATGTTCTTGCTTTCCCTTAGCTTTCGGATCCTCCTTTTCAGGTGGCTGATTAGAGAAAATATCCCCTCTAGCCACAAACAGAAACGCAAAGCATAAAATTAAAACCGTCACCCACACTTTTTTCAATTCTGCACCTCCTTTTTTTATTTAAAAATTCGATGCCGTCTCTTCGGCACCTTCTGTAAAGGCAGGATGGGAAAACAATTCATTGAGCAGATGTTCCCAATCCTCTAAAAAATCTCTCGATATTTATTACGGATAAATTTTGAAAAAGGTTCACTCCCATTAAAAAATATCCTCTTCCCTTTTCTTTCTTTGGGTGCCTGTTTTTACCACAAAACGGCATTCCAGCACCAAAACATCTGTTCAGTATCCAATATTCAATCACAAATGAGAATCGGCAAAACAGCTATCCAGTCTTCGTATCTTGCTTTAAGTTTTTTAGTTTCCAGTGCACTCTATTGGCAAGCGGCACCCTCAGCTCTATGGCTCCGGGTCTGGGGCAAATGGCCACGCAACACCCCCCATACCAGCACTCTCCGGGATAAAGCACAACCGGTGGTTTTCCCTCCTCAGGGCTGGGATAGAGGATGTCCACCTGACAGACATCGATGCACATATTGCATCCGTTGCAGATCTCGGCGTCAAACGTCAGGGGGTTGAAGAGTGCAGGCTCTGGAAAGACAGTCACTTTTTTTGCCCTCATTGTTATTCCCTTTGCAAATAATCCTGGTTGTGAGCTAAATAATTGTCCTCGAGAGACCCATAATAATCGAGAGCCCTTTCGCCGACAACAACATCCCCGTTTTTATGCCTTACTGTTACGAACTTGTGCCATTCCGGAGGGTCTATATCCGGAAAATCCTGTCTCTTGAAGTGTAGATGCTTTGAACTCGCTCGACGGGCTAGACAAGAATGTAAAATGATCTCCGCATTGGTCATTATGTTCAACACTTCCAGGCACCGGACCAGCTCATGAGGATTTCTTGCACGTAGCTCCGAAGCTTCCTCCTTCGCGATGTCTTTAAGAAGCTTCAACCCGATCGTGAGGAGCTCTTCGCTCTTAACCTCCCCACAATAATTTTGCATGATGCGAGTGATACCCGCATTCAGCTCTTGCCATCCCATCCCAAAATCACGGTCGATGAGTGAGAGGATGCGTTTTTTCTCTGCCTCCACTTGAGAAGATTTTATTTCTGGAGAAGATGCTTCCAAGGCATAACGAGACGCATGTCTTCCCGCATAGTAACCGGTGGCTGCCGCATGTCCATGACAATTGGAGGCAAACAGCTGGTCTCCTGCGGCATAAAGCCCTTCCAGATTCGTCCGCAGCTCCCAATCGTTGACCATCCCGCCCGGAAGGCCGAACAGCTGGCGCTCCTGGGGAAGAAAAGCCCCTGATTTCCATCCATCTCCATAGCTCTGGAGGAGGTCTTTATTCGGGTCAAAGCCTGCTTTGGTGTACGCCCCGAGGATGGGGATTTTCGTCTTACCTTCCTGTCCCACCATCAAACCCCAAATGGCCTTCCTTTCGAGCTCTGGCATGCTGGGCAAATCTGCATAAAAAGGAAGTTTATACCCTCTTTCCAACAGCTCATCCACAGGCAGAATATCCGGCCCCCTGGTTTCATAATTGGGAAACTCCGACTCCCCACCCCCTTTCAGGAAAAACTTCTGTCCTGGGGCCGGACGGTATCGGTCGGAAACGCTCTTAAGGATATTGCCGTCCCGGTCGATCCAGGGGATCTCTCTCCCGTTCACATCAACCATCGAGCAGGCGTACCAGGTATTATGGGTGTTCCCGGTCCCATACGGGGGAAAACTGCGCGGTCCGGACCACTCCCCCTTGACGGATTTCTCCATCATCGTGAACTCCACTCCCGCTTCCCATCCCATAGCGTGCCCATCTCCAGTGCACTGTGGGGGCCTGAACTCCGATATCCCCGGCAAGCCCGGGGAGAACAGCCAGACACGAGTAGGGCGAGACATACAGAGCACGGTCGCTTTGGCCTTAAAGACTATGAATTCCCCCGTGTGTCCATGGACACAGACCGCCCCCACAACTCGGGTGCCCTGTTTGCCGCCTTCTGTCAACAGACGGGTCGCCATGGTCCTGTCACAGATGTCCACTCCCAATCTTTTGCACTCCTTGAAGAGGGCCGGCTTGAAAGTCGTCCCCCACACCCTGAGAGTGAACCTGTTGACATAGTCATAGGCAAAGAGGAATTTTGTGTCTTCGTCTCTGAATTCTGCGCCCACAAATTCATCCTCTATGTCCCTCACTTTGCCGCCCATTTTCTCCAGGTCCAGCAGCCTGTCGTATCCCTCACGGCATTCGATATAATGAGAAACGCCGTTGTTGTATCCGAAGTTATCCCTGATCATTGCCTGGATCAACTCTTCGGGTGTGATTCGTGAACAGGGATTGGAAGCGGCTGACTCCCAGTGATCACATCCCGATCCTCCAGCACCACTCCTGATTGTTGCCCCCTTTTCGACCAGAGCTACTTTTCTTCCGTTTTTTGCTGCGGCAATGGCTGCCCAGCATCCTGCGATCCCCCCTCCCAGGATGAGCACATCAACATTTACAGTTTTCTCCTTGCCCCACCGGATAGGATAGGGCCATTCCATTTCTCTGATCTCTTGGTCTTTCAATTCAATTCACTCCCTCTTTGCGTCATTAGACTCACGGTCACAAAAACAACAGAGGAAACTGCGTACGCGATAAACAGGCCCAGGTCGATGTTGAAGAGACCCTGGAACGGGCCTGGCATGCCAACGACAAAGGAAATAACACCTATGGCTCCCCCGGTCAACATGGCCGCAATAGCTCCTCTAGCCGTGGCCTTGTTCCAGAGAGCTCCTCCCAGCAGCGGCACCAACATGCTTCCCATGTAAGGATAGTTGAAGATGATGATGGTGTAAAGGATGCCTTTCGCATGGAAAGCGATGAGGATTCCCGCCACAAGCGCCACCACCACAACAATCCTGGATATGGTTTTTGAATGTTTCAGCTCATCGAGCTTTTTTTCCGGATGGAACACTTTGTTGTAAAGATCCCTCGAAAAACTCCCAGCGATAGACACAAGCAGACAGCTGCCCGTGGACATGGCTGCAGCCAACAGTGCAGAGACGACAAGCCCCGCCAAAACAGGTGGAAGAGTGGTTTCCACAACCTTAGGGAGGACGGCTGCATTTTCTGCAGCCGGGTGGATGAGCCTACCTACAGAACCGATAATCCCCACACAGAAACTGATGACGATGACGATGATTCCTCCTAAAACGCACCCCCACTTGGCCACGGATGCAGACTTGGCCGATTGATACCTCATGTAAGCATCGTAAGAAACAGATATGGATAACAGGAAGGGGATGATGATAAAAACGGCCTGTGTAAACATGCCTGTGGGGATAAAGGGAGCTGAAAAGATACTCCCGGCCGACAGTGTGCTCACATCCCCAAGCTTGTCCAGGGAAACGATGGCCACAAGCGGAATGCCGATGACGATGATCCCTAGCTGCACAAAATTCGTCACAGCCACTCCCCACATCCCTCCCAGGACGCTGTAAAGCATGATGGCTACTCCTGATAAAATCACACCCCTGGTGTAGCTGAAGCCGAACACAGAGAATATGGAGCCGGCGGCCATGATCTGAGCGACAAAGATCCCTAACAAACTGGGGATATTGGAGAGCCACCCCCAGACCCTCACCCATTTTCTCTCGCCATAGCGGGCGCCGAAAAAATCCAGCGGCACATAACCCTTCTGCCTCCTGAGTTTTGCCGCCACGAGAAAGCCCGCAAGGATCAAGCCTCCTCCGCAGCCGATGCCATACCACATGCCGGGCCAGACACCGCTGCCTGCGCCCAGCTCCGATCCTCCCAGGATAACACCCGCACCCAGCTGAATGGCAGCCAGAGTGGCTGTCGTCAGGGGCAGCCCCAACTGTCGGCCCGCAATTAAAAAATCTGAGGTCTTCTTTACCCGCTTACTCAAATAAATGCTCAAAGCTATTGTGATCACGAAGTAAAGAATCACGACAGCTTTAAACATTTTCCTCGATATGAGACAGCCGCCACAACAGGCTCAGCCAGGTCTCATAACTTGTATCACACTAAAATACCTGACTTCAAACTCCGGGCGTGTTTGAAGAAACACTCTGTCTGGGGCGCGCTTTTAACCAAAGCTCTTTGATCCAATTCCTTATCAACCGGATGAGGTCAGTCACAGGCCTTAGAGGACAGAGATAACCGCACCACGGCCGCCGGATGAACAGAGAGGCCACGAGAACGATCCCCAGCAGTGCAAACTGATAATTCGAACCGATGAGCCGAAAAAACGCTCCGAAGACCTCGAAGCTGGAGAGTCCTGGATTCCGGAAGATCAGAGCGATCACGATGGCAGCCAACGCCAACGATCTCTGGCCCCAACGGAGCAGGTTGTGCGCCTGCCGGGGGACACGAACTTTAGCTCCGCCCACAATTCCCAGGCATTCCTGTGCGGCCCCAAATGGACAGAACCACTCACAGTAGGGATTTTTGTTGTCTATGGTGTAAATAAAAAGAATGCCTCCGATAAGAATGAACCAGTAGAGATGGGTCTGCCACGTCGGCCAGAATCCCAGGAGGAGTTTGTTGATCCATACGATCGTCAATGGCATGTTGTACACAAATCCCAGCACCGCCAACCCCACCAGCATGGACACCCATCGGGCTGTTTTCTTGTACTTGAAACGGCGCAGCCGGCCCACAATACCTAAACCAAAAAGGGCGACAAGGACGGCCTCGGGGAATCCAAACTGAACCTTCGGAACGGGTTCAGGAGGAAGAGAGAATTTCAGGTTTCTCGAGGCGACTTTACGCGTGGCTTTGCGCACCGAATCCGTGATCGCTCGACAGGAATAAGTGGCCCCAGTGACCCCATCCACATCATTCCCGAGAGCGAGAGGGTCGGAGTAGGTCTTTCCCCTGAGGGAATCGAGAAGGTCGCTTCTGAACACTCTCCGGAGGAAGGCCACGGTCTCTCTCTGTTCGACAACCACCAACCCGAGAATCACCCCCTCAGTAGAAACAGCCACAGCGACTTCCATCTCGCCGCCGTATCCATGGGCCTTTCCGGTTGTTACATAACCCATCAGCGACTCCCTAGATTGGTCATCCCATGCTGCATACGTCCCAATGCCGACAGCTTCGAACCGGCTGGCCTCCGGAAGGGCCTGCTCCAGGAATGGAAGCAGGTCTGCCTCGGCCCGAAAGGACCCGATAACCCAAGCCACAACAATAATCCCTAAAGCCACAACAGCCAGAATTCGCTCCAAACGTCGAGAATTCGTTCTTCGACGACCATGGTTCATGGATTTCTCGTTTTCCAGGTCAGTGTTCACGGTTATCTTGTCACGTCGTCAAAACTCACAATTCATGATTTTCCTAGTTTGCTGTGTTGAACGCTACATCGATTCTCTTGAAGTGATACATTTCTTCCCGTCCATGCCCCAGAATTCTCTATTCTGGAGCTGCTGGCCGTAACCACTGGCCTGATCGAGAGTCACCATGAGTGAGTTCAGAGGTCCGATCCGGGCTTCGATAGCCTTGCGGATGATCCTGTGAAGCCACGAATTGTTGGGCTTTGTGAAGGGACACACACGCTTGCAGTTGGAGCAGCTGAATCCGTTGAAATCGTAGCACTTTTCAGATTCGATATACCACTTTAAAGTCCCGGGATTGTTGGAAGGAGTTTTCCCTTCCCAAGTCCGCAAGCCATGGGTGATGGCGTTGCTCGGACAGTCATCGGCACACAGCAAACACGCCTCACAGAATTCGACGACTCCGAAGTTTATGCGAGGATCGGGAAGTATGGGCATATCGGTTATGACCTTAGCCAAACGGACACGGGGTCCGTACTTGGGTGTGATCAAAAGGCCCAAGCGCCCCAACTGCCCCAGGCCCGCATCAATGGCCATGGGGATGCTCAGCCCGATTCCGTTCCCTGCGGGGATCGCACGATACCCGAGCCCCCGGATGAACTCGGCAAGCGTCGCTGCGGTATAGGCCATACGCGAATAGCCATCCCCGACAGCAGCTGAGGCCAATCTCCCTGGGGAGTTCTCGATCCCATAGAAGTCCTCTTCAAAAGCCAGGGCCACGACACGATTCATCGACTGGGGGATGTACAAGGCCTCATCGGTCTGGCCAAATCGGTCTCCCTCTGAAAGAACCGGGATGGCACGCCCTCTGTCTTCTTTCTGCGGAGAAAACCGATCCGAATACAACCACAATGGATTCAGCTCGGCAACACCTGCCAAGGATGCGCCGTAGAAAAGGGCAGCATGTTTCACAGCCAGGGTGGCCTCCTCCCAGCTCATATCCAAGTCGGCAGGATCCCACGGGCCGAGCTCATGCAGGCCCAGGCCGCGGACCATTCCGCGGTGAAGCTCCCACTGGTAAGAGGCACGGCCGTGGACGTTCGCCGTGTGCCAAGAGGCCGCCATCAAGGCATAGTCCAGCCGCGTCTGATTCGGGATCTGCCCTTTTCCCTCCACTAGGTTTATATAGGCAAGGTCCTCACTAGTCTCGGGTCGATCTTGTCGATCCGGGTCCCAGACGTTTCGGCTAAAAACTGTCGATCTCTCGCTCATACGTTTGAGGGCATTGGGATCATACTCATAGGGAAAATTCAAATCGGTGAACTTCTCCACCAGAAACCCTCCGTACTCTTCGGGGGAATCGACCAGAACTCCATCAGGAGTTTTGGCGATAAGTCTGGGGGCAGAATTGCCCAATCCCAAGGAAGCGGCTCCCACTCCCATCAGCTTTATAAACTCCCGTCTTTCGATCGAATGATTCTTCATGGCAACAGATCTCCCTGTGCGATATTCATCACGTTCCTCACTCTCTCACCCTAATCTTTTGGTAAAGACAAATCGGGCCAAGAGGACAGCCCACACCACAGCCACAAATCCAAGGGTCACGCCCATGACCAAAGCGGCCCTCCCAGCTCCCTCCTGGAGGAAACTGACCACCATTTCACACACAAAAATCGCATATAAAAAGGCAAGGACAGTCAATGTCCACTGCCACCAGGGAATGGATAATCCTCTCCGGCGAACCCAGTTCACCAGGAGGGTGAAGCCAAGCATCATCAAAGCACCGATCACGATATGAATCATGGATCTGTCTCCTTATTATGATTCTGCTTTCACAAGCAGGTTATGAATACTTTCCGACGATCACCGCCT
>WTAW01000134.1 GCA_013139435.1 Candidatus Aminicenantota bacterium
AGAAGAAAAAATGATTGATATACTCATCGTCCTGATTAAAATCGTTTTTGCCATGATGTGGTTTCTTATTCTCGCGCTCTACCTGACTTGGGCAGAGCGGAAAGAAAGCGCTGTGATGCAAGATAGAATCGGAGCGAATCGAGCGAACATCTGGAAATTCCGGGCTATAGGTCTTTTTCAACCCTTTGCCGACGCCATAAAGATGTTTTTTAAGGAGGATTTCACTCCAGTTTTTTCCAAAAGATTCATCCACAATCTCGCTCCGTTCCTATCCTTCTTTTTTGTGCTGGTCACCATAGCGGTTGTGCCATTTGGGGATGTCCTCCGCTTAGGAGAAAGAGAGATCAAACTGCAGGTTCTAGATATCAATGTCGGACTTCTCTTTATCTTAGCGATGTTATCCATGAGCATTTACGGTGTTATTTTGAGCGGATGGGCCTCCAACAGCCGTTGGACACTTTTAGGCAGCTTAAGGGGTGCTGCACAACTCATCTCGTACGAAGTGGCTCTCGGGCTTTCGTTGATCGGGCTGATCATGGTTTTTCCATCGCTCGCGCTATCAAATCTAGTCCACTTCCAGGGCGAACTGCTCTTTGGGTGGCTGCCCCAATGGGGGATCATCCTGCAGCCTTTAGGTTTCATCATCTTCCTGTTTGCTGCGGTGGCAGAGTCGGAGAGAGTCCCCTTTGACCTGCCTGAAGGGGAATCTGAGATCATCGGTTTTTTTACTGAGTACAGCGGCCTCAAATGGGGGCTGTACATGTTTACGGACTTTATGAAAGTCTTGATCGTGGCCTGTTTGCTCACGACACTCTTTTTCGGTGGATGGCAGGTTCCTTGGTTATACGCGGATGGATTCCATTTTCCATGGGGGGGACAATGGCTTCTCCCTCATGGGATCGTTGTGGCATTCCAGGTCCTGGCCTTTAATCTCAAAGTCTTCTTTTTTTGCTGGTTCCAGATCCTCGTTCGCTGGACATATCCACGTTTTCGTTATGACCAGTTGATGGACTTGGGCTGGAAGGTTCTCATCCCATTGAGCCTATTAAATATTGTAGCAACTGCCATTTTGATGAGCTTGTAAACCAATGATAAAAGCACTCGGATATTTCAGCGAACTTATCAGGGGAAGTATTATCACAACACGACATTTTGTCGTGAACATGTATTTCCATACTCTCAAACTGTTCGGGATCAAAACTCAAAGGAAAGGGGCTGTCACCACACAGTACCCAGAGGAGAGAGTCGAGATCGCCCACAGGCACCGCAGTCTCCACCGCTTGATGAAGCGCGAAGATGGAAAACCCCGATGTGTTGTATGTATGCTGTGTGCTACGGTCTGTCCTTCTGAATGTATCTATGTCGAAGCGGCAGAGGACCCCGATCCCGAAGTCCAGAAATACCCATCCATTTTCACCATTGACTTCACGCGATGCTGTTTCTGCGGATTCTGTGTCGAAGCCTGTCCAGAGGACGCCATCCGTATGGACACGAATGAGGTCGAGATCGCGGAGTATTCGCGAGAAGATTTGATCTACGATCTAGACAAACTTACCAGATGACGCCCCTTAAGATCACTCTTGGGCAATTCGATATCTACGGACTCAGAGATGGCTACTTCTATCTAGATGGAGGGGCCATGTTCGGAGTCGTTCCCAAAACCTTATGGGCCAAGATGTTCCCTGCGGATGAGTCAAACCGGATTCAAATGGGACTCAACTCCATCCTCATAAAAACAGACATGGATCTGATCCTCGTCGACACAGGTGTCGGCTCCTTGATTCCACCAAAATTCTATGAATATTACGCGATAGAAAGAGATCCTGATCTGGTTGATTCGCTCAAAAAGATCGGGATCTCCCCTGATGAGATCACTTTTGTGATAAACACACACCTTCATTTTGACCATTGTGGGGGAAACACACGCAAGAATGCAGAGAGTGATGTTGTTCCTACATTTCCGAATGCTAAGTATGTCATCCAGAAGGGGGAATGGGAATATGCTCTCGATCCTCATTTCCGGGATAAAGTCAGCTATTTTAGCGATACTTTTTTGCCCCTTAGGGAGCATGGGCAACTCCGGCTCGTGGATGGCGATGAAGAAATCGTAAGTGGCGTTTCTGTCGTTCTAATGCCAGGACATACGTCTTTCCATCAGGGAGTGAAAGCACAATCCGGAGGAGAAACGCTGGTCTTTTTTGGGGATATGGTTCCCACTTCTGCCCATTTAGGATTGGGGTATATCGCCAGTTATGATCTTTTCCCTGTGACAACACTGGATACAAAAGTCGCGTTTTTCGAGAAAGCGGTGAAAGAGAATTGGATCATCGCCCTCGATCATGACCCTGTGCACTATTTTGGGAGAATCAAAAAAGCCAAAGATAAATATACTTTCGAGCCCCTCCAGTCCTGATTTCTTTGGCAATCGAGGGAAGCATCCCAAATACCATGATGGACGCAATTTGTATTCATGCCATCACGGTTTTGGGGACGTAATTGAGGACAATCTTGAATTTATCTCATTTTGATGGTATAAAAAAGTTATACTATCGAAAGGTTAAAAGATGAGCGAAGACGACGAAAAAATTGCCTGTCACGTGTGTAAAAAAATGATCCCCAAGGCTGCTGCACTGCATGCAGAAGGGGCAGAATATGTCTATCACTTTTGCGATACCAGTTGCCTTGCTTTCTGGAATGAAGATAAAGATAAAGAAATAAAGGAAACTAAGGATTCTTGATCTCAAAACAATCTTTGTAAAATCTCTCATTCCAGTATAGAGAATATCTTGCTTCGCTGCCTTTCCTATTATAAAATCTCTTCGACTTAAAATCCTTTTGTCTGGATTATTCACGGACCGAGGTTGCAGTAGCGGCGAGGAAGTGGCTCATGAAGTTGTAGTGAACTATCACGAGCCGATCCAACCTAACCCGGGCTACAACGAAGCCGATGCTGTGAGATCGGTTCGCCCAAAGGGTAAAAGAAGCTGACAATATAATAATAAGAGTTTTTTGAATATAAATTTGTCAGCAGCTTTAATGAATAATTCAGGTTAGCTGACAGATTATTTACTTTGAGGATGTAACATGAAAAAATTACTTTGTTTCTGTATTTGTTTCGTATTTATAGCAAGTGTGTATGCAGACAGTGAAGTCTACGTCATCAAAAACGCGCGGATTTTGACGGTCACCAAAGGAACAATAGAGAAAGGAACAATCATTATTCAAGACGGCATGATAGACCGGGTGGGAAATTCATTAGATATTCCCGCGGATAACGTTCAAGTTATCAATGCCGAAGGCATGTGGGTTACTCCAGGTCTCATTGATTCCCACTCCCATCTAGGTTTAGGGCCCAGCGGGGGGATTACAGAAGATAATGAAATGAGTGATCCTTGCACACCTCATCTTCGAATCATAGACAGCATCCACCCTGAGGGCATGGAACCGCACAAGGGTTCATTCAAGGATGCAGTGGCCCAGGGGATCACAACCATCATAGCCAGACCGGGGAGCGGAAATGTCATCGGTGGTCAGTCAGCCGCTCTTAAGCTTTTTGGGAAAACTGTGGACGAGATGATCCTTGTTTTTCCAGCAGATATGAAGATGGCTATGGGGAGGAAGGGCTATTACGCATCAAAAGGACAAATGCCCATGACAAAAATGGGGACAGCCTATATCGTGCGCAAAGCCATGACGGATGCTGCTGATTACAGAGCCAGCCTTTTGGCGTATGAAAAAACTAAGGAAAAAAACCCGGATACGCTGCCTCCCAAAAGAGATCTCAAGAACGAGGCTATGCTCAAGGTGTTGAACAGAGAGCTTCCCGTCCATATTCATGCCACTGCTGTTGATGACATCATGACAGCTGTTCGGCTTGCCGATGAGTTCAATTTCTATAAGCTCTCACTGGCGCATGCGGATGAGTCCTATAAGATTGCGGATGAATTAGCTAAAAGAGACGTGGTGGTTGTAGTTGGCCCTCAGATGATCACGTTTGACGACCGAGGGAACCTGATCAACATCGCAGATTTTCTTGTGAAGAATGGAGTGGAAGTGAACATCATGACTGATGCTGATGTCGTGCAGCAAGAATTCCTGCGCTTTCAGGCCAGTATAGCAGTGAAATACGGGATGGATCCGCTGGAGGCACTCAAGGCGATCACCATCAATCCCGCAAAACTTATCGGGATGGAGAGCCGGATCGGGAGTATAGAATCTGGGAAAGATGCCGACCTTGTGATTTTTGATGGGGATCCATTTGATATTCAGACGTGCGTACAGAAGGTTTTTATCAACGGTCATATTGTGTATGACACAGAGGATAAATGAGAATATACAGGAGATTCGGGGTGAAAATACTGAAGAAAATCATTCCTACAATAGCCTTGGTCTTTGTAACACTGAGTTTGGCTGTTTTTCTTGTTTCAGGACAAAAAAATGACACTCTCGTTCTTCGGGGAGGGCGGATTCTGACTATCAGCCATGGAGAAATTGATGAGGGGATGATCCTGATCCGTAACGGTAAGATCGAGAAAGTGGGGAAGGAGTTCGTAATTCCAGGTAGTGCGAAAATCTATGAGGCGAAAGGCAGCTGGATCATCCCTGGCATGATTGAATCGCACTCAACATTGGGTGCCAGATCCAGGTATGAAGGCTCTAACGCCGATGAAGTCTCTGCTCCGAATACAGCTCAGCTCAAAATCATCGATGGCGTCAATCCCTTCAACAAGAGTTTTAAATATTCTCGGATGGCTGGGATCACCTCGGGGATGCTCACTCCGGGCAGACAGAATGTGATCGGTGGCCAAACAGCTGTGGTGAAATTCCGGGGAAAAACTGTCTCAGAAATGGTTCTTCTGGATCCCGCAGGACTGAAGTTTTCCCTTGGAGAAGGCCCGAAGACCACGTACGGGAGCAAAGGGAGGCTTCCATCAACGCGGATGGGAAGTGCCTATGTGATCAGGAATGCGCTTCTGAGTGCTGAAGATTACATCCGCCAATGGGATAATTATGCCAAGAAAAAAAAGAAAGACAAAGACGCCAAAGCTCCTAAGAAAGACCTTCAACTTGAACCTTTGGCCAAGGTAAGTCAGGGAGAATTGACAGCTTTTTTCGAGTGCTACAGAGTGGATGATATATTGACGGCACTCCGGATTATCGATGAATTCGGCTTAAAAGGAGTTTTAGTGGGTTGCACGGAAGGACACAAAGTTGCAGAGGAGATCGCCAGTCGAATGGTTCCGGTGATTGTGAGCCCCTTTGGTGTGGGACCGCGAAGGATGGAGACGCAAGAAGTCACAATACAAAATGCAGCAATTTTATCGTTATCAGGAGTGAAAGTCATCATTAAAGGTGAAGAGGCTTTTGGGGTGGGGACCATTCGTGAGCTCCCTTTGCTGGCTGCATTCGCTGTCAAAGGAGGTCTCGAACGGGATCTGGCGCTGCGTGCTATCACTCTGAGTGCGGCTGAAGTGCTTGGTGTCGCCGACCGGATCGGCAGCATAGAGCCTGGAAAAGACGCGGATATCATCGTCCTCACCGGCGATCCTTTCCATTACCGCACAGTCGTGAAAAGAGTTTTTGTTGATGGTAAAAGCGTGTATGAGAGAAAGGAATAAAATAAGAATTATCGCAAACTTGAGATATAAACATGAAAAAAACATTTTTTTCAGGGATGAAATGACCGGATGAAAAGGAATCGACAGTGAAAATAAAATTTTTGGGTGCGACACAACAGGTAACAGGTTCTTCTTATTTGTTGGAGGCTGGTGGACTTCGCATAATCGTAGATTGCGGATTGTATCAAGAGAGAAAGTATCTCAGCCGGAACTGGGATCCATTTCCAGTGTCCGCAGAGCACATCGACTATGTAATCCTGACGCATGTCCATCTGGACCATTCTGGTCTCGTTCCCAAATTAGTGAAGGAAGGTTTTTGTGGACGGATTTTGACCACAGCTGCATCGCATGAAATGCTCGAGATCGTTCTTATGGATTCTGCAAAGATCCAAGAAGAAGATGCGGCCTATAAGAAGAAACGACACAAAAAAGAGAAGAGAAAGGGCCCATATCCTGAGATTCCCCTTTACACTGTTAAGGATGCGAAAAAAACGTTTCCACTGGTCAAGAATGTTCCCTATGATGGTCTCTATCCGCTCAACGATCAAGTGATGCTGCGTTTCCATGATGCCGGTCACATCCTCGGTGCTGCCATGGTCGAGCTGATCGTTGAAGAGAATAAAAACCGCAGGCGGCTCATCTTCTCAGGAGATATCGGACAATGGGACAAACCTCTCGTGCGTGATCCCTCTGTTTTTGAACAAGCCGATTATGTGGTTATGGAGTCCACATACGGAGACCGGAATCATGAGGATTATGGCAGTGCTTCGAATCTTTTAAGAGATGCTATCCTCGATACCATCAACCGAGGAGGAAACATCCTCATCCCCACATTTGCTATTGAAAGAGCTCAAGAAGTGATGTACTGCCTGAGTCGGCTTGCCCGAAAAGACCGGATCCCTTACTTGATGATGTTTCTCGACAGCCCGATGGCGGTGGATATCACATATGTTTTTGAGCGATACAAGAAGGACCTCGATGCGGAGGCACGGGCACTTTTTGATCGAGGGGAATCACCTTTCAGTTTCCCAGGAATGCGGTTAGTGCATTCGGTCGCACAATCCAAAGCGATCAACTCCATTAGAGGGTCTTGCGTGATCATGGCTGGGTCGGGCATGTGCACAGGAGGACGAATAAAACACCATCTTGTCAAGAATATATCCCGGCAGGAATCCACTGTTCTTTTTGTAGGATATCAAGCCAATGGGACATTGGGGCGTCTTATTCTGGATGGAATGCCCGAAGTCCGGATCCATGGCAACACGTATCCTGTTAAAGCAAAAATTCGGCAGATCCAGGGTTTTTCCGCTCACGCCGATAGAGATGGCCTAATAAAGTGGCTAGGTTTTTTCAAATCCCCTCCCAAACGGCTGTTTATCACCCACGGAGAAAAAAAAGCGGCTTTCAGCATTGCGGATGAGGTCAAAGAGAAATTCCGTTGGCAAGTCAGTGTCCCTGAATATCTGCAAGAATGGGATCTCAACTAGTGCGGAGTTTTAAAACCTAAGAGTAAAGGTCGTTTGATAATCCGGTATGGAATGAGCGTTGATCGTTCCCTTATGCAGACGCATGATCTGACGGGAAAAGCTCAACCCGATTCCTGAACCCCCATCTTTTGTAGAGAAGAAGGGGATGAAAATCTTATCCAGATTCTCTTTGGATATTCCTGGACCGTTGTCTTTGATTTGGATGAGGATCCTCCCTCTGTCATCAAGGTGTGCGTCAAGATGAATCTGAGGATCCTGCCGCTGGTCGAGAGCCTGGAGGGCGTTCAATAGAAGATTGATCAACACCTGTTCAATGAGTTCTGGGTCTGCTGTCATCTCTAGGCTTTTAGGGTCCACTTCTGCTTTGAAGTTTATGCCTTTTCCTTCGATGTTCGCTTGCATCAGCTTCTCCACCCGATCGAAGAGCTCTTGTAATGGAAAAATTTGAATATTTGGCTGTGGAATGAGCGTCAGGTTCCTGTAGGCATCGACGAAGTGGAGCAATCCCTGACTTCTTTTTTGAATAGTTTTGATTGCTTGGCGCATGTCATCGAGAGTCTCTTGATAGGATTCAGAGTCTGAAGACAGGCCTGAGAAATCCTCCCCGATCAGATCGGTCATGGTTGAAGCAAGGGAGGAAATCGGCGTTATGGAATTCATGATTTCATGCGTAAGGACACGAATGAGTTTTTGCCAGGCCTCGATTTCTGTTTTTTCCAGTTCACTCTGGATATTCTGGATAGAAACCAAGGATATGTCCTGCCCTCCGAGCTTAAATTCCGTAGCGTACAAGGACAGGTAGAGGAGCTCCCCGTTGTCATAGACTTTGACCAGAGCTTTTTCCTTCGACCGGAGATTGAGGAGTTTTTCGACAAGGGGCTTACTGAACTCTTCCAGGCTCTTAACGTTTTTAAGCCTGGGGACTCTGAGAAGCCTTTTGGCGGCGGTGTTGATGAGCTCGACATCCCCATTCCGTTGTAATGCGATGAGTCCCACGCCGATGTGTTGAACAACTGTTTGGAGGTAGTGATAATGCTGCTCTTTCTCTGACCGGGCTTTCCTGAAGGCATCGCATACGTCGTTGAATGCTGTCCTTAACTCAGAGAAAGATTTCCCGCGCCCGTCATCTTTAAAAGTCTGGGAAAAATCTTCGTACTTAATGGTTTCGAAAAATCGGGAGAGATCCCTGTTTGTCGTTTCAACATAGCGGATCAATGAGTAGATCTGGTAAGCGGACAGAACCGCGGTGATAAACAGAGCAGCAAATAGCTCAGTCCTGAATAACAGGAAGAAAAACAGGCACAAAAACAGACTCAGTGTAAGTATCCGAACGGTTATGTTTACCCGAAAACGTCTATAGACCATACTTTTCTAACCTGCGATAGAGAGATGTCCGGGATAGACCCAGTTCTTTGGAGGCTTGGCTGATGTTACCGCCATGTCGGCTTAGAACTCTCCGAATAGTTGCTTTTTCCACTTCTTCAAGATTATACGTATCGAACACAAGCCCTTCATCTTTCGATTCCTGGGAAGGAAAGAGAAAATCCGTGGGTTGAAGCACCGTTGTTTCACTCATGATCACAGCTCTTTCGATGGCGTGTTGAAGTTCTCGGACATTGCCAGGCCAGTGATATTTTTCCAGCTTTTTTACGGTTCCTGCATTCATCCTCTTCTGGGACTTCTGGTATTTTTTAGAATAGATCTTCAAAAAGTGCTCCATCAGAAGAGAGATATCCTCAGAGCGTTCACGCAATGCTGGTATTTGGATTTCAACGGTGTTGATCCTGTAGAGGAGATCCTGCCGGAATTCGTTGGCAGAGACCTTCTCGTGAATGGGCAAATTGGTGGCGCAGATGAGTCGAACATCAACGGGAACGGATTTGTTGGAACCGAGACGTGTCACGGTTCGTGTTTCTATGACACCGAGAAGCTTGGCCTGAAGCGTCAGGGGAAGATTGCCGATCTCGTCCAGAAAAAGCGTCCCCCCTGATGCCACTTCGAACCGGCCGGCCCTGTTTTCTTTGGCATCGGTGAAGGCGCCTCTGACATGTCCGAACAACTCGCTCTCGAAGAGTGTTTCGCTCAGAGCCCCCATATCCACGGAAATGAAGACCTCTTCTGCCTTTGGGGATTGTCGGTGGAGTGCACGGGCAACAAGCTCTTTGCCTGTTCCATTCTCTCCAAGTATCAGGACGTTGGCATCTGTTTTTGCGACCTTGCTGATGCTGGTGAAGACATCCTGTATCGCTTTGCTTTTTCCGATAAAGTCATGGAAGGGTTGATCAAGGTCAGCACTCAGTTGTTTCTGGCGAGTCCGTAGATTATTCGTTTCAATCCGGGATTGACGAAGGTTCATGGCTGCTGTAAATGTGGCTAAGAATTGTTCGTTCTGCCAGGGTTTGAGGACAAAATCCGTTGCTCCCTCTTTGATGGCGCGAACAGCCATTCCCACATCGCCAAAGGCTGTGATAAGAACAACAACAGCGAAGGGGTCCATTTCCAGGATTTTATCCAGCCAAAAGAAGCCCTCTTGACCACTTGTGGCTCCCTTTGCAAAATTCATATCCAGAAAGATCACATCGTATGTTTCATTTTTGAGCATTACAGGGATGGAATTGGGTTTATTTTCTGTGTGCACGAGAGCGGCATGTTGTTTAAGGAACAGTCGAGCGGCTTGGAGAATGTCTTCATCGTCATCAATGATAAGGATTTTTCCCGTCTTTTTTTTCATTGGTCTAATCCTTTATAATACGTCATCTTGTTTAAGGTGGCCAAGCATCACCGAAACTGTGAGAAGGGCTGTACGGGCATGCTTCCGCCTAACATTTCATGACTTTTTATGCAATATACATGCCAGGTGTCCGCTTTTGGAACACTTGTAGTCAATTTAGCGGGGGAATTACACGTGTTCATAGAATATTAAGTCATTTTTTACTCAAATCTCCCCACACTGCCCAAGAGGGGAGTGTTCGGTATCGAACACCTTCTGTTATACCAGCGTACACTTTTTTTTGCAATCCCCGACAACCTTTGCTCTGTATACTCCGTCAGATGAATGTGGCATAATAATTGCAAAAAGATGAACCGATGAATCGTTTTGAGCAGGAGATGACGTGCAGATAATATTTTTTCTAGTTCTAAAGAGGAAGTACTCATCCGAATCGGGAGAATAAAAATGGGAATGGACCGTACGATAGAGAAGAAAAAGTGGCCTCCAAAAAGAATTGCTTCTTATTCAGCTGTGGCAATATTTGTTTTATTCGTTATCTATGTGTTTGTTTTTCAGTTCAGCAAATCGTCCTTAAACGTTAGAAAAGAACGAATCACGATATCCGAGGTCACAAAAGGAGCTTTCCAGGAGTTTATTCCTGTCATCGGGGAAGTTATGCCTATTGAGACTTACCATCTCGACGCTGTGGAAGGTGTAAGAGTAGAGGAGATCTACATAGAAGCGGGTTCCGTGGTGAAGCAAGGAGATAAGATCCTGAGTTTAGGCAATACGAACCTTCTCCTGGACATCATGTGGCGAGAGGCCGAGCTCTTCCAACAGAGCAATAACCTTCGGAATACCCGCCTTCAAATGGAACAATACCGCCTCCAGCTTAGCCAGGAATTGGCGAGTATCGATAATCAACTCCAGCAACAGAAACGCACCTATGAAAGATATCAAGAACTGATGAAGGACAACCTGATCTCTCAGCATGAGTTTGATCTGGCAAAAGACCAATACGAATATTTGGTGAAACGGCGAGAACTGATTATCGAGAGTCAAACAAACGAACTGAAATTCAGGCAGTCACAGATCGAAGCATTGGAATCTTCACTCCGACGTATGCAGGACAATCTTGAAGTCGTTAAACAGAAACAAGAGAACCTGACCATCAGAGCGCCTATTTCGGGCCACCTTACAGCTTTGGATGCAGAGATCGGACAATCCAAGGCTCCAGGGTTGCGCATTGGTCAAATCGATGTCATGGATGCTTTCAGAGTCAGGGTTCCTGTGGATGAACACTACATTGCACGTGTAGAGCAGGGAAGAGGGGGGACTTTTGATTTTGCAGGCAATACCTATAACCTTATTGTCGATAGAGTCTACCTTGAGGTCGTCGATGGAAGGTTCGAGATAGACATGCTTTTTCCTGAGGAAGTGCCCCAAGGTATTAGACGAGGCATGTCGCTGCATATCCGCCTTGAGATGGGAGATATCTCAGATGATGCCATCATGCTGGCAAAGGGTGGATTTTTCCAGACTACAGGGGGAAATTGGGTCTATGTGCTAGATAATTCCGAAAAAATTGCAACAAAAAGACCCATCAGATTGGGCATGTCCAATGCATACGTCCACGAAATCCTCGAAGGCCTTCAGCCGGGCGAAAAGGTGATCACATCATCGTATGAAAGCTTTGGTAATCACGAAAGATTGGTCCTGAAGTAGGGAATTACGTGAATGATTTATACATATTCTAATAAATTATGTTTCAGTCGAAGGCCAGTTATCACTCTGGCCGCTTCTGATAGGAGGAAAGTATGATAAAAACCAAAGATCTCACCAAGATCTACACCACAGAAGAAGTAGAAACAACCGCTCTGAACAACATCAATCTGGAAGTGAAAGAAGGAGAGTACGTAGCTATTATGGGACCCTCTGGATGCGGAAAGTCAACGTTGTTGAACGTGCTGGGCATGATCGACCAGCCCTCGAATGGAGACTATTTCTTTTTTGATGAGGAAGTTTCTAGGTATTCGGAAAGACAGAGGGCGAACCTGAGAAAAAACAACATCGGTTTCATCTTCCAAAGCTTTAATCTCATCGATGAGCTAACCGTTTACGAGAATGTTGAGCTTCCCCTTCTCTATCTTGGTTATTCTGCTGCCGAGAGGAAAAAGAGAGTCTCCGAGTGCCTCGAACAGATGGAAATCATGGCGCGGAAGAATCATTTTCCCCAGCAACTCTCAGGGGGTCAGCAGCAACGCGTCGCTGTCGCCCGTGCAGTTGTGGCTCATCCGAAGCTCATCCTGGCAGACGAGCCCACCGGTAATCTCGATTCAGCGCACGGCGAAGAAGTGATGAAGATGTTGGGTGAGTTGCACGAACAGGGTACGACGATCATCATGGTCACTCACTCACCCGCCTACGCAGAATACAGCCATCGCATCATTCACCTGTTTGATGGCCATGTTGTTTCTGAGAATATCCAGAAGGGATTCAAGATCTAGCTGTATTCGTAGAGAACAAGGCACGAAGCGTCAGGCCAAAGATCTGAACAGCTTTAGGGTTGAAGTTAGTGGGTAGTGATGTGATGTGTTTTGTCAGAGAGGGAGACACATATGATTAAATTGAGAGATATCACCAAATTCTATTCCACGGGTTTTATTAAAACATATGTCCTGCGGAATATCGATCTTGATGTGGAAGAGGGGGAGTTCCTGACGATCATGGGGCCCTCTGGAGCGGGAAAATCCACTCTGCTCTATATCCTTGGGATGTTGGATTCTCCGTCCAGTGGAGAATACTCTTTCTATGACAGAGAGGTTCGCAAACTGAGCGAGAGGCAGCGTTCGGATATCCACAAGAACCATATAGGTTTTGTATTCCAGGCTTACCACTTGATCGATGAGCTCACTGTCTATGAAAATCTCGAAACACCGCTTCTCTATAAAAAAGTCAAAGGCTCTGAGAGGAAGGGATTGGTCTGTGACGCCCTTGATAAGTTTGGGATCGTCGCAAAAAAAGATCTCTTCCCCAATCAATTATCAGGAGGCCAGCAGCAGAGAGTTGCTGTGGCTAGAGCCATCATCACGAATCCAAAACTCATTCTGGCTGATGAACCCACAGGAAACCTGAATAGTGCTGAAGGAAAAGACATTATGGACATGTTCAAGGAATTGAATAATAGCGGTACGACAATCATTCAGGTGACGCATTCAGAGCTGAATGCGTCTTACGGCCGGAGAACTATAAATCTTTTGGATGGGTGGATCCAGAAATAATTCAGTCCAAATTTTCTCATGTCAAAGCCTCAGAGTGCGTTTATCTGAATCCCCTCCAAAAAGGAGAGCGAATCATGAAAAAAACAATGATGTGTGTTCTGATCATAATATTGATGGCCACTGGATTGGCGGGACAGGAAAAGGAGATCCCGCTATCCCTTTCAGAATGTCTGGAAATTGCTTTGAGAAACAACCTGAATGTGGCTGTGGAAGTCCTGAATCCAGAGCTTTCCAATCTTTCAGTTTCTAGAGCCCAGGAGAAATTTATGCCTCAATTCTCATTCGGTTTTGGGAATCAGCGCACGGATACGCCCTCCTATTCATGGCTAGATGCAATAGGGTCGGTCACTGCCTCATATTTAGACTATCAAGCACAGTTTCTGCAGGAGATCCCGACCGGCGGCAGGTTTAACATCTCTCTTTACTCCTACAAAAGCGATACCACTGCAAAATTCCAGACGATCAATCCTCGTTATGGAAGCCGTCTATCCTTCAATTTTACACAACCTCTTTTAAAAAATTTTGGTTTTAAAAACAGCAAGAAGGAGATCATTGTCGCCAAGAACAACGTAGAGATTTCGGATGCCAGGTTTCAGACGGTTTTAATGGATACTGTGTACAATGTCGAACAAGCCTACTTGTATCTGGCTTATTCCATTGCCAATCTCGATGTGATAGAGCAGTCCTTAAAATTGGCTCAGGACTTGCTAGCGAAAAACAGGAGAGAGGTGGAAGTGGGTACGCTGGCTCCAATTGAGGTTCTAACGGCCCAAGCAGAAGTCGCCACACATGAGGCAGATATCCTCCAGGCTGAGGTCCAGGTCCAGAACTACGAAGACCGGCTCAAAACTCTCATTAACCTTGAAGAGGAACAAGAGGATATCACTGGCAAGATCATTCCCACGGATAGACCTACTTACGCAGAGTATAAGATCACTGTTGATGAAGCCCTGCGGATCGGAATGGAAAACCGGCCGGACTTGAGGGAATTGCGATGGGACCTCGAGAACAAGGACCTCGAAGTCAGTTATACCAGGAACCAACTGCTTCCTGATCTTTCATTGAACGCCGCTTACTGGAGTCCTGCAGTCTCCGGAAGTCGGATTTTTTACGAAGATGACAATCCTCTCTCTGAGAACGTCATCAGTATAGCGCCAGGTAATGCGTCAGATGCTCTCAAAGATGCCTTCGGATTCAAGTATAACAATTGGTACGTGGGATTGACGCTTACTGTCCCGACGAATTCATTGTTTTCGCGGGCGGAACATGCCCAGGCGCGGGTCAATCTTGAGAAAGCTCAGTTGACTTTAAAGAGTGCAAAGCAACGGATATTTCTCGAGATCAGGAATGCAGTACGTCTCGTAGAAACCAATTTCAAACGGATTGCAGCCTACCGTGTAGCCAAAGACCTGGCTGAAAAAAAACTGGATGCAGAGGACAAAAAGCTGAAAGTCGGATTGACCACGAATTACATCGTCCTCCAACACCAGCGGGATTTGGCGACAGCCCGCAGCAATGAATTACGATCCATTGCTGAGTACGTCCTTGCCCAGGCTGCATTAGAAAAAGCCATGGGTGTTTCACTGGAAAACAAGAACATCCGCTTTCGTCAATTTACTCCTGGCGATAGGTCCCTCCCTCACTGAGAGCATAATTTTAAAAACACTGCTCATCATCAGATTTAAGGAAAAATTCATCTCAATTTTGCATAAAACGTGAGAGATAAATCTACCTGGATTATTCATAAAAAATGTCGATTATAATAATGAGGGCTATGAAAATGGAATTGTCAGATTGGTTTACTGGAAGAATAAAGTAAATTATTGAAATTGCTTAGTTGTAATAAGTATCGACATTTTTTATGAATAATTCAGGTATAATGATAGGAAATTTATATGAGAGGATAGACATGACAATAAAGAGGTATTTTGTGGAGGACATCCCGCGGAGGAAGTTCCTCCAGATGAGTTTGAAGGGAGGAGTGGCTCTGGCCGCGACTCCTGTGCTTATGAGTCAACTCCTATCCTGCAGAGGGGCGGAACAGGCCCATGCGGATGTTTCTGTTGACCCGCAATTATTGAACCGGACTATTCGAAAGGCCTTGGAAAATGGGGGAGAATTTGCCGATGTCTATGTGGAGAACAGGATCTCCCGCCAAATCCTCATGGAAGAGTCAAAGTTCAAGAGCGCTGTATTCGGCATCAGCCAGGGAGCGGGAGTGAGGGTCATCTCTGGCGATAAGACAGGATTTGCTTATACAGATGATATCAATGAGGCAAACCTTCTGCGCGCGGCTGAGGTCGCATCCTATGTGGCAAAAGGAACAAAAGTTGTGCCTCCCGTTGATATTCATGAGACAGTCAGGGAGTCTTATGTCACAATCAAGCTTCCTCTCCAGGACATC
>WTAW01000035.1 GCA_013139435.1 Candidatus Aminicenantota bacterium
TGAACAGGGTCGGGTATGAGGCAACCACAAAGGAAGATTTTTTTACACGGTTGAAGAGCAAAATGGTCCTGGCGAAGGACGCGCTGGAGATCAAACGTGAAGTCGTGAACAACATGCTGAGCAAAGGACTCATGCCCTACACACTGGTGTATCTTGGCCATTTTGATAACCATTTTTCGACCATCGGGTTGTGCGGGCTGCACGAGGCGTGTCTAAATTTTCAAAACAATGGAGTGGGCAGTCCTGAAGGGAAAAAATTCGCCATTGAAGTCCTGGAATTCATGCGCCTGACCATCCAAGAATTTCAGGAGGAGACCGGGAGCCTGTACAATCTCGAGGCGACTCCTGCAGAGTCCACATCCTACCGCTTCGCCCGGTTGGACAGGCAAAAATATCACAATATCATCACATCGGGCACTGAAAAGCACCCTTTCCTGACCAACTCCTCTCAGTTGAATGTGGATGCAACGCGGGATGTTTTCGAGGCGATCGATCACCAGAAGGACCTCCAGCCCTTATACACAGGAGGGACTATTTTTCACGCATTCTTGCCCGAGCCCATCGATCCTGCCACGTGCAAGAAGCTAGTTCAGAGGATCGCCCAGACAAAGTTGCCCTATTTTAGCATTACACCCACCTTCAGTGTCTGCAAGAACCATGGCTATATTGGGGGCGAGGTCAAAGAATGTCCGGAATGTGAAGAGCCTACAGAGGTGTATTCCAGAATAGTCGGGTATCTCCGTCCTGTGGCAACCTGGAACGATGGAAAAAAACAGGAATTTAAAGAACGAGCCACATATACAGAATTTGTCTGAAGCGGGGAGTACAATGCAGTATATTATGTTCACCTATCCCAATTGCACCCAATGCGAAGCGCTGAAGACATGTATGAATGCGAACAGCTACAAAGTCCAGGAATACAATTTGACGCAGAAAGACAGCAAGATGAAGATCAGAGAATTCCTGGACGTGCTGAAGAGGGATGATAAAGGGGGGATTGTCATCCCCACATTGATCGTCCTGAACGATGGGGATATTGAGACAGTCCTGAACACGCGCGAGGAGTTTGAAGCTTGGTCGAGATCAAAGGACTAGAAAAGTTCGCCCCAAGGGATTTCCCAGGATTCATCGCGGCTACAGTGTTTTTAGGCAGATGCAATTTTAAGTGTCCCTACTGCCACAACGCGGACCTTGTATTGCGGCCGGATTCCCTGCCGACTTTCCCGATAGATTATTTTTTGGCTTTTCTGGATGTGCGAAAAGACTGGCTGGAGGGAGTCTGCATTACGGGTGGGGAGCCTCTTTTGCATGATGATCTGGACATTTTGTTGGCAATTATTAAGGAGAGAAATCTCTTAGTGAAGATCGACACGAACGGAGCGTTCCCGGAACGGCTTGCTTCTCTGATCAAAAAGGAGCTTCTTGATCACGTGGCCATGGATGTGAAAACATCCTTTGAAAAGTATACCGAGGCCGCTGGCTGTCCTGTTAACATCGAGAATATCAAAAAGAGCATCGCCATTATCAAAGAATCGGATCTGGATTATACATTTCGCACAACTGCAGTTCCGGGCCTCGTAGACCGTGAAGATATTGAGAAAATTTCGTTGGCATTGAAGGGATCAAAGATGTTTCGTATCCAGCAGTATGTGCCCAACAATACCCTGGAGAGCGATTATGAAAATATCAAGCCCTACCTTACAGAAGAGTTGAGAGGATGGGTAAAGATCGCAGAGCCCCATTTTACAGAAGTTCGATTGGAAGGTGTGTGAGACATGGAGATGAAAGTCAAGAGAATTCATAAGGATGCCAAGCTTCCATGCTATGGGCATGTTGGAGATGCTGGGCTTGACCTTTTCTCAGTGATGGAGTGTGTTCTCAAGGCCGGAGAAGTCCGGGCTATCTCCACAGGAATCCAGTTGGCCATTCCCGACGGCTATGTGGGTTTGATCTGGGATAAAAGCGGTATTTCACTCCAAAATATACACCGGTTGGCGGGTGTTGTCGATTCTGGTTATCGAGGCGAAATAAAGGTCGTCATGACCAATCTGAGTACCGAAGCATTTCCCATTGCAAAGGGAATGAAAATTGCCCAGATGCTCATCCAGCCCGTTATAAAAGTCAGAGTGGTCGATTCTGAGGTGCTGGATGATACGTCTCGGGGTGAGAATGGTTTCGGGAGCACAGGAAAATACTGAATCCTCCAAGCTTCCTTCAATAAAAGCAAATTGACTGCTTCTATGTCCTTTGGTATAGTGACGGGCTATGAAAGGGAGCAAGAGAAAGATGATCCAAATCGTTATCGGTGCTGTTTTTGGAGGAGTTATCGGTTTTCTCTTCTATCGTTTTGTCGGTTGCAAGAGCGGCACGTGCATGATCGCCAGTAATCCCTACTTATCCACGATGTATTGGGCTGTTCTGGGTGGCCTGCTTGCCAACATCCTAAGATAGATTATTCGTAAAAACTACCGATACTTCTCTTAAAAAAAACTTCTAATACTTATTATCGGCATTTTTTACCCTCCGGGCGAGCCGATCTCACTACAAAGCCTTCGTTGTAGCCCATTCGAGGTAGTACACTACATCTTCATGGGCCACTGCCGCGCCTTTGCAGCGACCTCAACTCGCGAATAATCTATCTTCCACTTGGAGTATTCGTAAAAGCTTCTGACAAATTTATATTTCAAAACCATTACTATTTTATTGTCAGAATCTTTTACCCTAGCTATAATGGGTGGAATGAAAAATCGAGATTATGCGGAAGGCACAATCCTTAAGGATAAATTCGCTGTCATTCTCTGCCGGCCCGAGTCCCCGGAAAATATAGGCCTTGTCGCGCGCAATATGAAGAATACAGGATTTGACGATCTGCGGTTGGTGGGGGTTTCGAGCCTCGAAAAAAAAACATTCGTGACGGCTGTGCATGCGCGGGAGATCCTGAAGAATGCCCGATTGTATGCCAAGGTGGCAGATGCGACGGAAAACCTGGATGTCGTTTTTGCCGCAACAGCAAAGGCAAGAAAGAATTTTTCCCTTTTGCCTTTGGAGGAAGCAATGAAGAAGATGTTCGATTTTGCTGGCACAACCAGGATAGGAATCCTCTTCGGGAATGAAAGAACAGGATTGACTTCCGGAGAGCTTCTGCATTCAAGTTTTCGCTTTAAAATCCCACAGTCTGGAATTCAGCCATCATATAACCTGGCTTCTGCGGTTCTTATCACGCTTTTCAGTATATTTTCCAGCCAGGTATCAGACATGGATGCGGCCTATGGTCAGCCTCTTTCTCGAAAGGAACAGGAGGCATGTATACAGCGGATTCTTTTAAACCTGGAGAAGAAAGGCTTCAGTCACAAGACGAATAAAAAACATGTGGAAGAGATGGTCTTTGACCTGTTCGGACGATTGACGATGACCGCAGAGGACAGACGCCTGCTCCTCGCCCTTTTTTCTAAAGGAACACAATAAACTCAATTCCAAAGGAGTGTAGGTATGGCACAAGATATGAAGATCACTTTCCCAGGAGGAAAGCGTGTGGATGCTCTTTACAAGGGATTTCACATCGAAACTGACCAGCCGGTCTATCAAGGAGGCGAGGGCTCAGCCCCTGCGCCCTTTGATCTTTTTATGGTCTCTATTGGGACATGTTCAGGGATTTATGTCCTCTCTTTCTGCCAGAATAGAAACATCCCCACTGAAGATATCTCGCTCACAATGCGGAGTGAAAGAAATCGGGAAACAAAAAGAATAGAACGGATATTTATCGACATTCATCTGCCTGCCGAGTTTCCTGAGAAGTATAAAAATGCCGTCATCAAATCGGTCAATGGCTGTTCTGTAAAAATCCACATGCAGCATGCTCCCGTTTTCGAAGTGAGAGCGCACATTCCATAAGCCTTATTTCAGATATCAATTCGAGATCTGTGGAAGCCAGAGATAGTAAAATCCACTCTTGAGCGATTTGAACACATCCTTGAGGCTTTCGCCCTCGAAGACTGATGGCGCGTCTAAACTTTTAGCATAGAGGTTTGTTTTTTTCTTTGGGTAGTAGGTGTATGAGATCACCTTGACGTCTCTAACCTCTGCCAAAGTTTTAACTTTCTCCAGTGCAG
>WTAW01000230.1 GCA_013139435.1 Candidatus Aminicenantota bacterium
CAATGTTGGGATGATTCAGCGCTGCCTGTAACCGAGATTCCTTTAAAAGCTTAAATAGCTCTATAGATTGTTTGTGGGGAACCTTGATCGCGACTTGTTTGTTGAGCCATGTGTCCTTTGCTAGAAAGACCGCACCAAAACCTCCGCTGCCCAACGATCGTATGATGTGGTATTTTCCGACTTTCTGGTCTTTGAGAAACATTCTACAGATTCCAAAAACAATTGATTAAAACTAAACAGCTGATCGCTGCTGTTTCCACCCGGAATATCTGCGGGCCAAGGCTAATGGCTTTATAGCCATGGTCCAATATATCGTGTTCTTCCTGTTCTGTCCAGCCACCTTTAGGCCCGACCTCTTCCTCTTTGAGAACATCACTTATTGGATGTCACGAAAATATCTCGGTTTATATTTAGTGAAAGATGTTTTTCATCTTATCGATAAGTCTCTTGTCCACATCATATAGCTTCTCACCACTGGATTCGGCAAATTCCTTCAATATGTCTTTCTGTTTTTTTGATAAGTTCACAGGAATCTGAACGTCTATCTTTATGTACAGGCTTCCCCTTCTGTGACTGTGGATATCTTTTATACCTTTATCCTTAAGCCGGATGACATTTCCAGGCTGTGTTCCCGGCGGAATGGAAACAATCTCATTCTCTGTCAAGGTGGGGATTTCCACCTTGGTTCCCAGTGCTGCACGTGTGAATGAGATGGGGACTTGGCAATAAATGTCATTCCCTTCCCGCTCAAAGAATTTGTGCTTCTTGAGTCTGATAACAATGTAAAGATCCCCGCGTGGTGCACCCAAATCCCCCACTTCGCTTTCTCGCTCCATCCTGAGCCTCATCCCATCGTCGATTCCCGCAGGTATCTTTACACGAAGCATTTTTTTCTCTTTCACTTTACCGGTGCCCCGACATTCCTTGCAGGGAGATGATATGATCTCTGCCTCCCCTCGACAGTGGGAACATGTCCTAGAAAAGGAGAAGAATCCTTGCTGATATCGGACCTGTCCCCTTCCCTGGCATTGAGGGCAGACTTGCTTCTGTGTTCCCGGGGTCATCCTTGATCCCTTACACTCAGGACAATATTCCATCCGGTTGAGTTTGATCTCTTTCTCCAAACCAACTGCCGCTTCTTCAAGCGTGAGTTCCATCTCTAGAGCCATGTCTCTTCCGCTCTTCGCATAGGACCTGTTTCTGGACCTTGTTCCAAAAATGTCCCCGAAGCCAAAGTTGAAAAAGTTTCCGAGAATATCCTCGAAGTCATCGAAGATGGACGCATTGAAGCCAGAAAACGCACTGAATCCCTGTCCTCTTAAGCCATTGTGTCCAAATTGATCATAGATCGGCTTTTTTTCAGGATCGATCAGAACGCTGTAGGCTTCCGCTGCAGATTTGAATTTTTCTTCCGCCTCTTTATTCCCAGGATTTTTATCCGGATGATATATCAGTGCCATCCTGCGATAAGCGCTTTTTATTTCCTCAGAAGATGCGCTGCGGGAAATGCCGAGGATTGCGTAGTAGTCTTGCTTGATCATTCCACCCGACTTCTATTCAGATTCTTTCTCACGTGTTCTTCTAATAATACTGTGGATCTCTTCTGGAGTGAGTCCGGAAGTTGGCCTGACTTCTATGCTCTGCTCTCGACCTGTAGTCAGGTCTTTCGCCGATACTCTTGCTATGCCGTCTGCATCGATCTCAAATGTGACATCGATCTGAGGGACTCCTGCAGGTGCTGTGGCAATACCGACAAGGTCAAATACAGCCAGGGAAATATTCTCCCGTATATTTTCACTCTCGCCTTGAAGGATGTGAACTCTCACCCTCCTCTGATCGTGTTCCACAGTGGTAAAGGCCATGGTCTGTTTTGTTGGAGTAGTCGTATTCTTCTCTATAATTTTCACAAATCTTTCTTTTTCGGTCTCGATACCGAGTGAGAGGGGTGTGACGTCGAGAAGGAGAATAAGATCCTTCAAAGTTCCTTTAATAATCGCCGTTTGAATGGACGCTCCCATAGCGACGATTTCATCAGGGTTGATGCGTTCGATGGGTTTTTTCTTAAAAAAATCAGTGATCAACTCTTTGATCAGTGGCATGCGTGTTTGACCGCCAACCAAGATCACCTCATCAATCTTGTCCGCATCGAGGTTTGCATCGGTCAAAGACTGATCGATATACAGGAACGTTTCCTGGATCAGATCTTTAGTGAGTTCTTCAAGTTTTGTTCTGGTGATGATTTTCTTGAGATGTTTTGAACCAGACTTATCGGAGCCGATAAAAGGAAGGTTTATCTCTGTCTCGAGAGTGTAAGAGAGCTCGCGTTTGGATTTCTCTGCCGCCTCCTTGATCCTCTGTAAAGCTAGTTTATCATCGGATAGGTCCACGCCATTTTCTTTCTCAAATTCTTCTATCAGCCAGCTCACGATCCGGTTATCAAAATCCTCTCCACCCAGGTAGGAATTGCCATTTGTTCCGAGGACGTGAAAAATCCCTTCATTGATCTCCATGAGGGTGATATCAAACGTCCCTCCGCCCATGTCATACACAGCGATCGTTGCGTCCTTTTTCGTCTCTAGACCGTAGGCCAAACTGGCTGCTGTGGGCTCGTTGATGACCCGCAACACTTCCAGTCCTGCGATCTGTGCTGCGTCTTTGGTCGCCTGTCTCTGATGGTCATTAAAATGCGCGGGAACGGTGATGACGGCCTGAATGACTTCATCCCCGAAGAAGGTCTCTGCGCATTTTTTTAGGTAGCCCAAGATCATAGCCGAGATTTCTTGAGGGCTGATGGTGTTCGAATCCACTTGAACCATCACGTCTCCGTTGGGTGCTTCTGCCAATTCATAGGGGATCTTTTTTCGAGCCTCTTGGACCTCTCTCGAGGTAAATTTTTTTTTTATGTTGCGTTTTATGGCAAAGATGGTGTTTTGGGGATTGGTGATCGCTTGCCGTAGAGCAAGGTTCCCGATCAGTTTTTCACCTGAACTTGTGAAGCTGACTACTGAAGGGGTGGTTTGCATTCCTTCAAGGTTGGGAATGACTTTTGGCTCATTCCCCTCGAGGTAGGAGACGCATGAGTATGTCGTTCCGAGGTCGATTCCAATGGTTTGACTCATGTTTCATTCTCTTTCTTGGGAAGCACAACCTTTACTAATGATGGTCTGAGAAGTCGTTCGTTGAGCGTATATCCCCGCTGAAACTCCTCACTGACTTGAGGTTCCTCAATATCTTCAGATTCCTCTGTCATAAATGCCTGGTGAAGATGGGGATTGAATGTCTTGTCCTTGATTTCGATGGGTTTCACTCCGTATTTGTTTAAAAGATCTAACAACTGTTTATAGATCATTTCGACGCCTTCCTGGAAGATCTCTAGGCTTTTTTGGTAATCGCTTTTTAAAGACCGTTCAAAATTATCGAGAACGAGGAGCAATTCACCGAAAAATTCGCTGAGAGCATACTGATAATACTCTGATTTATCCCTTTCCAGTCTTTTTCTTAGATTGTCCTTATCGGCTATTTGTCTCAAGTAGTCCTGCTTCAAATTCTGTATCTCCTCCTTTAAATTTTTGATTTCAGCATCATACTTCTTTATGGCAGGTGCTTTTGCAGGTGTTCTTCTTTTTTTTTGTGTTTTTTTCTGTTCAGTGAGATACTCGATCTCTATTTTTTCTGCGGACTCTTTCTCTTTATTAACATCCGCATCGGTCTCGATCTTTTTTGGCATGTGTCCTCCTTATTTGTGAGCACTGATCGTGCGGCTTAATTTTTTTGCTACGCAATCCACAAGTGGGATAATCCTTTTATATGGAAGTCTCTTCGGTCCGATGATTCCGAGCGATCCCAGAACTTGCTCGTCATATCCATAGTGAGAAAGGATCAGAGAACAATCCTCGATCTCAGGGTAGTTCATCTCCGAGCCGATCAGGACTTTCACTCGATCAAGGCTTATAAATTCAGAGAGGAGTTTTGTGAGCCTTGTTTTCTCTTCGAAATTCTTAAATAGCGAATGCAACCGTTCCATGTCGAACAGCTCGGGTTTTTCCAGAAGTTTTGATGTTCCCTCCAGAAAGATCTCGTGATCTTCTTCCTCTTGGTGAAAATAGGTTTTGATCAGAGCTGTCAATTTATGAAGAAGATCCTCAAATTTCATTCTGTAGGAGGGGACCTCTTTGGTCAGATACTCATGGACGAATAAAAGATTCTTCCCTCTGAATTTATCATTAATGAAGCGAGAGGCGCTGTCCAGCTCATGTTGAGTGAAATATGTGCCAGTGTCAACGACTTCAGTCAGAACCAGATTAAAAGTCGTAACAAGAATGATCATAACTTTTTCTTCGGAGATCTTGATGAGACGAAGATACTTGAATTGGATTCGCGAAATTCGGGGAGAGATCACAAAACCCAGATTGTCGGAGTATTGAGAAAGTGTTCGCGAGGCCTGGACGAGCAATGAATGAAAATTCCCCTTATCATGACGGAAATCATCTGTGGGAATGTCCACGTGTGCCCTAGTAGGGAAAGCCTCTTGGAACAGTTTATTAACATAAAAACGGAGTCCCTTATCCGTGGGGATGCGACCGGCAGAGGTGTACGGTTGCAGGAGGTAGCCTTGCTCTTCCAGCCTTACCATGATGTTGCGGACCGTCGCCGGAGATACATAAACCTGTGCTTTTTGGGCGATGTAACCCGAGCTTATGGGTTTACCCACTTTGAGATAGCTTTCAACAATTAGGTTCAGCACCTGTATGTCCTTGTCTCGCAAGATATAATTTACTTTCGCCATTTCTAGATAAAATTTATAACACTAAATCTTTAAACTTTCAACACTATAACATTTACTATAACATTTACGGCAAGCATCCCCAAAACTGTGATGGCATGAATCACATTACATATTTGGGGATGCTTCCAATTTTACGGCAAGGTGAGATTTTTTTATTGTTTCGTCTGGATTGAGTCGAACTCAAATGGTTCTGGCTGGCTTCTCACATGGATCAAAAGATGCGAATTCCGGCGTATCCGACTACCTCATGGAAATTTTTTGTCACTTCTCCGGATGTTTGGTACTTGATGAGTTCAGCTTGTGTGCCGCCAAGGTCCTTTGATGCAACGATGGTTGCTGTTGTCGGCTGATAACCGCACATGCTGATGTTCTCACGGGATACGACATCGTACAGTCCCTGAGCATCAAGGCGTTTGATTTCCTCGATAGCAAGAAAATCCTTGATCTTGGCTTCCTGATGATCGACATAGTGACTCATATCTGTGCTGGCCACGATCAAAATATCTTCTTTTTGACCTTGGATGGCTTCAGAGATGGCATGTCCGAGTTCTTCCAGTTCTTCGTAAGACGCTTGATATGCGATGCTTATAGGGACGATCGAAAAATCGTCCTTAAAATACTGAATGAACGGCAACTGCACCTCTAAAGAGTGCTCGCGCTCATGAGCATCACTATCATCGCTGATAAGATCAGAGCGGGTCGCGATGGCGTTCGCGAGGCCGGAATCTATCGGGACTTCACCTAAAGGGGTCTGCCAAGTCCCTTCTTTCATAATGGCAAATCGAGATTTGACATGCCGGTGGTTTGGACCGAGTATGACATAGACATTCGGAAGCTGGACTGAAGAGAATACAGCACCAGCCACGGGTCCTGAATACTCGAATCCAGCGTGGGGGACGATCACACTGATGGCCTTTTTCTTTTCGCGGTTCAGATCGATCATTCTGTCCAATAAAGATTTCAGAGATTCTTCCTGTTTAGGGTAAAAATATCCAGCGACAGCAGGTTTACGCTTCAATGGAACGTCCTACTTGAAAAGATAAGCTGGCTTCCGGGCTTTGTCAAACAAATGAGACACAATTTGTGTAATCGCATATATAGAATCGCTAAATGTCTTCCTTTTTCTCTGAAAACTCGATGTTCAAGTCCTTGAGTTCTTGAAGAACCGGGATATAGATATCCTGATGTACAGGAATAAATACTCCAGCCTTGTCGATTTTTCCCTCGAGGATGAATTTTGTAGCGATGGCAGGGGGCAATCCTACTGTCCTTGACATAGCAGAATCTGCATGGGGAATACCATAGTCAATGAGAGTTGATGTGATCCGCTCCCCGCGCCCTTCAGGATATGCCGCTTCGAACGTATGCTGAAGGATGATCATATCTCTCTCTCCCTCTGCAAAGGACATCTTTTCGATCATGCGTGCAGCCAAGATATCAATAGCTCCTCCTGTATCCACCGTAACAGGTTCATCACTCAAAAGGCTCAACCACTCGAAACGATCGAGGATCTCAGAATTCTCTTCAAGATCGAGATATGCAGCGAGAGCTTTTCTGAGCTCTGGCTCTTCGGGATTGTCCATCAGCGATCTCGTGAAACTCTCATAGGTGTAACCCGTCCAACCCTTCTCTTCTTTGTCGAGCAATCCGATGTCTGCCACTTTCTTCAATGTGGAACACCAACCGATATTCCTCAGGGTTCCCCTAAGCATGGTTTTTGTAGACTGAATCCCGTAAAGTTCGACATAGGGCACCGAATCCCGGTTTGGATATGCCTCAAAATCACCCAATCCCTCGATGGGCCAGATCTCATAGTTATCGAAGAGGTCTTCTGATGAGATGTCCACGACTTCACCATCTTTGATGTATTTAGCAGAATTTTTACCGGCGAGGAGAACTCCGATCGGACTCCAAGAGAATTTATAGCCAAAAGGATTGGTGTTCGCTTCAGGAGCTGGCAAACCACCGCAGTAGGAAATAAAACTTGTGATCTCTCCCCCTTTCGCTTCCACCTCATGGATGATCCTCATGGCCTCCATGTGGTCGATACCCGGGTCCAGACCGATTTCGTTCAGGATAAGGATACCAGCATTTTTAGCATCCTCGTCCAAGGCTTTCATCTCACCACTCACATAGGATGTGGTCACCATCTGCTTCTTGAATTCAATACAAAATCGGGCGACGAGAGTGTGGAATGCATAAGGAACCATGCTGATGACTAAATCTGCATCCTTGACTTCATCCCTGAGCCCCTCTTCATTTTTAAGGTTCAGTGTTTTTGCTGTTCCTTTGGGATGATTATCGATGAGCTTTATAGCCTTACTCACCGTACGGGTGGCCACAACGACCTCAAAGTCAGGTTGATCGAGCAAATACCTGACCAAGGGTTTTGCCACAAGTCCTGCGCCGAGAATCAATATTTTTTTCATTTTTTATGACTCCTTTCGCTTGATTAGAAAATCTCTCATGTACTCATAATCGGGAGTGAATTTCCCCCGAAAAACGATCGTTGCTTTCTTTATGGAATCCGGCAACCGACTGCCCTCAAAATCACCTGAAAAATTAGCTTCTGCAATTCCTTTGACAAGCGGCATGAGCGACTGGCTGAAGAAGACAGAAGATTCCAACGATATCTCTGCGGGCAGATTATCTACAGCCATGACTACCACTCCCCTTCCATTATAGCCATCTTTCACATCTCCCCTGATCGGGTCATACACAAATATCGGATTATCCGGTGATGTGGCACGCACGGTACACTCCACCGAGCCTTCCACATCACAGGAGATGTCGCCGATGACCTTTAATTTTGGAGAGTCTTCTTTTGTCCACAGCTGTTTAAGAAAACTTTTGGTGACGAACCTGGGATATTGCGGAGTCCAATAGATGCAGTTCACCAGGATCGAAAGATAGGGCAGATATTTCTCGAAAACGGATCGATACTTCTGGGGATTATTATAATAATCTTGAAGCTCAAATGGGGAGTCTGAAGAGATGGGTTCCACCATGTGATCTTCCTTAAAAATGACTTTGTACACAGTGCTGGATGAATAGCTTTTACTTTTCAGAAGTTCCTCGATCTTATCTGGCGTAATCTCTTCAAAAGGAAGAAGGTCTAATATCTCTTGGGCACCAAGGGATACACGTCCGTATCCTGTAAAGCCACATATCAGAGGCCCCTCGGAAAGATCCAATCCCTTGTTATCGATGGCCCAACCCACTAGGGAGATCGCTTCTTTTGCAGCAATCAGGCTTGGATATTTAATAGCCTGCTTTATCGAGGAGAAAGGGTTTTTTATCCCAAGATGACTTAACCTTTGGCCGTATGCCCACAGAGTATCGATCATTCCCGCTTGGCCTGCCTGTGTGCCAAAAAAGACGAGCCGCATACCATTCTCATCCACAATCCTTTCGTAGTCGATCAACGTGCACTTGAGGTCTAGGATCTTCTGGAGCATGGGCATATTCGAGGGTTGCTCCTTGATGGTGTGAGAGAAAAATACGTAGGCTTTCTCCTTTTCAAAAAAATCCAGGGGAATTTCCTTCACGGCAAAAATGATGGGACATGACTCCAAAGTTTCGACAACTTGGGCTCCTTCCCGCTCGTAATCGGTATCAGGAAAAATGCGGATGCGAGATGTTTGGACCAACACCTCCAAGGATTCATGGAGGATCAACTCCCTGACATGAGTCGGAATGAGGGGAACTCTTCTTTCCCAGGGATTTTTGTCCTCTCTACGGAGACCTATTCTCTTCGTCATGTTAAGTCCCACTTTTGTGAGGTTCAAAATTATGTCACAAACTTTTTTGCTGGTCAATCATATCTTTATGAAAATCTGGCTGGAGCAAAAATAATCCCTAATGTATTTAATATTCTATTTATCCTGGATTATTCACGAGTTGATGTCGCTGCAAAGGCTAGGCAGTGGCCCACGAAGCTGTAGTAAACTACTGTGAGTGAGCTACAACGAAGGCTTTGTAGTAAGATCGGCTCGCCCGTAGGATAAAAAATGTCGATAATAATAATGCGGGCTTTGGAAACAGAATTGTCAGATTGGTTTGCTGGAAGAATAATGTAAATTATTGAAAGTATTTTAGTTGTAATAAGTATCGACATTTTTTATGAATAATTCAGGATATTTATTGACTCGTTGGGGGAGAATTTTCATAATGGGGCTATGATACGATTTTTTAACACTCTTAGCGGAAAGATCGAGCCTTTCGAACCCATAACGCAAGGGGAAGTAAAGCTGTACACCTGTGGCCCAACGGTCTACGACTATCCACATATCGGAAATTACCGAGCCTACATGTTCGAGGACCTTCTGAAGCGGTTTCTCAAGTTCATGGGATTCAAGGTGACTCATGTTATGAACATTACCGATGTGGATGACAAGACGATTAAGGGAGCTGCGGAACAGGGAATCTCACTCCAAGAGTACACCAAAGATTTTACAGAAGCTTTTTTTAGTGATATTGATGCCCTGAACATCGACAGGGCGGATTTTTACCCTCGGGCGACGGAACACGTCCAGAAAATGGCACAAATGGTGAAGAGTCTACAAAAAAAAGGATATGCCTATGAGAAGGACGGTAGCTACTATTTCAGCATCGCCAAATTTAAAAACTACGGCCAGCTGTCCAAGATCGATCTGAGTGGCCGGAAGGTGGGCGTACGTATAGATTCTGATGAATACGAAAAAGAGAGTGTTCACGATTTTGCTCTCTGGAAAGCCCGGAAAGAGGGAGAGCCTGCCTGGGATACAGTGCTGGGACTGGGACGGCCGGGATGGCATATCGAGTGTTCAGTCATGAGCACAAAATACTTGGGAGAAACGTTCGATATCCACTGTGGGGGGGTGGACAACATTTTTCCTCATCATGAGAATGAAATCGCTCAATCCGAAGCTTACACCGGGAAAAAATTCGTCAATACCTGGCTGCACTGTCAGCACCTTATCAGGGACGGAGAAAAAATGTCCAAGTCCATGGGGAATACGATCACTCTCAGGGAACTCATCGAAAAACGCAAAGCCGATCCCATGGCCATCCGCCTGCTGTTACTCTCAACCCACTACCGGAAGATACTCAACTTTACATACGACGCATTAGATCAAGCCCACTCGTCCTTGCGCAGGATCAGGGATTTCGTCTACGAGCTGGAGAATTCACAATTCCCTGCGGGTGAAAAAAAGAGCGTGGTTGAACTAATTTATGACATGCAACAGACCTTTTCCAAGGGGCTGAGTGATGATCTGAATATGTCCATATCCCTAACAGCCGTTTTTGAGGCAATCAAGAAGGGCCATATCCTATTATCGCAGGGGAATATCCACCAAGAGGATGCGATGAATTTGCTTTCGGCACTTCGGTCCGTAGATGATGTCTTAGGAATCCTCCAAGACAAAAATGAGGGAGATCTGCCGCTGGATATTGTTCAGAAGATCCAGGCGAGAGAAAAGGCACGCATTGAGAAAGATTTTGCATTGGCCGATAAGATCCGCCAGGAACTTGTTGAGGAAGGCATCCTCCTGGAGGACACCAAAGACGGCACTCGTTGGAAGCGCATTCAACGCAAATGACAGGTTTAAAAAAAGTAAAAAAAGTTCTCGCCCATGAATTGGGAAGGTCAGGTGAGAGCGTTGCCCTCGAATATCTCAAAGCAAAGAAATACAAGATCGTTGAAAAAGGATTCCGGTTTTTAAGAGGCGAGATCGATATCATTGCCTATGATGGCAGAACACTCGTTTTTGTTGAGGTGAAGACGCGAAAAAGTGTCAAGTTCAGCCAGCCCGAAGAATCCATCACTCCCGCCAAAAGGAAACAGCTGCGGAAAGTCGCCCAGGGATATCTTTTGCGCAAAAACATCCAGGATGTGGAATGTCGATTCGACGTGTTATCACTGACCTTTGATGATCTCGAAGGTTACACCGTCAAACATATCTCAGACGCCTTTTGAGCTAGCCGAATATCCTGACATGGAAGAGAGATTCAAGGATCCAGTTGATTCCTACAAATAGTATCGCAGTGGGAATAGCAATCCTCATCCACCAATAGAGAAATACAGGGAAAGGCTTGGCCATCCCCTCAGATAATTCCTTCAGAGCGTTGGACCTTCGTATGAACCAGACTGCTGTGACAACAGCAAGAAGGGATCCCAAAGCCTGCATTCCTGAGCCAAACGCCAGGTCCCATGGGATAAAGACCTTAAAGTTGATCATAGGAGGAATGGCCAAAACAAAGACGATGGCGCAGATAATACGCACGGCTTTTTTCCTTTCCACTCGTGAGTTATCTGTGATCCCTCTGACGAGCACTTCAAAAGCAGCCACATCCGAGAGGAACGCTGCACCAAATAGTCCAAAGAAAAAAAGAAATCCGAACAACCATCCCAGGGGCATCCTGGAAAATGTCTGAGGAAGAGTTGAGAAAATGAGGTCAGGACCTGAACTGGGTTCCAGTGCAAAAGCAAAAACTGCGGGGAATATTGCAAAACCCGCTAATATTCCAGCAAGAGAGGCTCCGACACCGGTCAACAAAGCATTCTTCGGAATGTTCGCATTGCTGTGGAGATAAGACCCATAAATGACCATGAAGGTGCCACCTAACGACATGGAGAAGAAGGCCATACCTAGAGCTGCTGCCATGACCGAGGGAGTCAATTCACTGATCGCGAACCTCCCGATGAACCAATTGATCCCTTGATTTGCACCCTCAAGGGTGACTGACCGAAATATCAAAATGATCAAGATGGTGAAAAGACCCGGAACGATCCATTTGCTGATCTTTTCGATCCCCTGCCGTAAACCTTTTAGCAAGACATATCCACATGTGAAAATGACAGAAAAAGTCATCAGAAGCTGAAGGAGGAAGGAGGTGAGGTTGAATCCTTCCTGAGGAGGCAGGATCAAAGAGGCATCGAAATGTAGGCCAAGAGCATTGACAAACTCGGACAGAGCAAAAAATCCAACCCATCCCAATGCGTTGGAATAATATCCTGTGGCAAAAAACACGATGCCAAATAAGAACGCTCCTACGATTTTTCCGCCCGGTAATCCTCCCTTTTCAAAAGCGCCCAGCGTCCCTCTTTTCGTGTGGCGTCCCAGTGTCCACTCACACATCAACGCTGGGATCCCGATAAATAGAACGATGAAGATGTAGAACAGGACAAAGGCCGATCCTCCGAACCTCCCGACCATATAGGGAAAGCGCCAGACAGCTCCCAGTCCTACGGCTACGCCGATCATGGTCATGAGCTGACCGAAAAAAGAGGAGAATGTTTCTCTCTCTATCTCCTCCATGTTTTTTGATGGAACCATTTTTTTTGATTATTATTCCTCTTTACTCAATAATTGTCCACATCGTAACAAAGATATTCTTGATATCAGAAAGAACCATGTTAAAATGCGGATATTAACATAAAGATCGGCAGCTTTTATGAATAATCCAGGAAAAGATGGATTATTCACGGACCGAGGTTATTGTAGCGGCGAGGAAGTGGCTCATGAAGTTGTAGTGAACTACT
>WTAW01000232.1 GCA_013139435.1 Candidatus Aminicenantota bacterium
AGAGGTCTGATTGATGCTTTCATATAGAGATGTGTTTTCATCCAAGATTAGAAGATTCAGGATGGAGGCTGTTTCTTCTCTGTTGCTATTCATTTAAGGTGATTATTTCCAAATGATAGTTTAGACTATATTATCAATTTACCCTATATTTTACAAATCTGAATTATTCATAAAATCTGCCGATACTTACCTTCAAAAAACCTCTATTTCATATTATCAGCATCTTTTACCCTACGGGTGAGCCGATCTCACTACATCGGCTTCGTTGTAGCCCGGGTTAGGTTGGGTCGGCTCGCGGTAGTTCACTACAGCTTCATGGGCCACTTCCTCGCCGCTGCAGCAACCTCGACTCGTGAATAATCCAGGTTAACTATTGAGGGAATTCCGAATCTTTTTTTTCTATCTCGCCGGGTCGACGTCTCACAAACTGGATGTGGATTCTGCCCTGGATTTCTTCTTCGATGCGAGCGATTTCGTGCTGGGCTTGCATCAAGTAATTGACGTGGGCTTGCAGATAGGACAATCCCTGATCGCTGAGGAAATTGAGCCAAGCCCCATGGGCGGTTTCGTCCATGAGCTCGGGGGTTTCCTCGACTACTGTGATGCGTCTCCGCGAGGATAATCGACTTTCCTTGGAGGATCTTCGTTTGGCATAGAGATTCACCCCGTCATAAATTTCGAGATAGTTCATGTGAGGTTGCCAACGCGCCGCCCAGCGGTAATATCGGTCATAGAATTTTTTATTCGACGCCTGGATTTTTTCATTGGCCGCGAATTCTTTGATGATAGATGCCCTGAGGTCTTCACCCGCTTTTTTCCATTCTTTGAAAATGGGGAGCGTGACGCTCCGGAAATAGGCGAACCAACCGCGAGGGATCCAGTAGTCACGGAAGAGATAGGGTGAGTAGCTGGAGAATTGTTGAACCCATTCATGGGAGGGATAACCATGAAGGTTGAGATGGATATCTGGTAGCCACTTCTCCCACAAGTTTTTCCGGACCTTTGCTTCTGGAAGTAAGGGTTTGGAGGCATTCACCTGGTATCCGACGTCGATTCCCAGGGATGTGTAACGCCCGGCATGCAGGCTGTGGTGGGGTGTGATCTTTTGGAGCTCATACGCAAGTGCGGCGCCATCTGGATTTTCAAGGGGATGAAGGACAAAATTCATCTTTTTCAGATATTCCTGGTATGTGGAGTCTGTTGCCAGGAGTTCTGCAAACTTGAGGATGTAATTTGTGGCAGAGACCTCATTAGCATGCTGACGGCCGCTGAGATAGAGGGTGGGTTTAAAAGTGATCAATCGGGGAAGAGATACATATTTTTCGAGTGGCGTATACACTTCCAGTACTGGAATTTTTCTCTTTTCATAGGATTGCCCTGCAAAATAGGCCTTGATTGTTTTGTGCCTGGAGAGTTTGGATACGATGTCGAGGCACATTTCCGGGGATATGATTTTATCGGTGGGCACAAAAGCTTCGCCCGGGAATTGCTCAGGATCGGAAGGGAGAGATGTGACTTCTATTGGTTTCACGGGAAAAGATTCGTCTTTCACCAGCTCTTTGTGTTTGATCCTCCAGGTCAAAGCACTCAATCCGGGAAAATATATGGAGGAGGCCAGCCTATCCTTCTCCAGTAGCTCTCTGTAGGCATGGATGATCTCTATAATACTGAGATAATCAGACTCTTGTTCTATTTCGAAAGAGACAAGGATGTTTGCGATCTCTGCGCTCTTCCCGTCATATATCAATTCGGGGATACGCAACTCTTTTATTTTAAGCTCCGGGAAAGTCAAAGTTTTTGTGTGCTCTCTTTTCTCCCGCTCTTTCCAATGGAGGATGATCTGAGGAGTTTTGGCTTGCCATCCATCGAATTGGACTTTGACTCTTCCTGGTTTCCCTTCACTGGAGGGATGGATCAAGGGGAGGACGTTTCCTGGTGCCGAGTACCGTGACGTGTCCTCTTGTGTCTCCCTCTCATCCAGTTCAACATCGGTTATGCCACGCAGGAAATCCAGTGTGTCAAAATAGACCTCGTCATGGATTGCCTCAAGGCTGCTTATGATCTCCTGGTCAAGACCCAAGAGATAATCCGGTTCACTGAACCACATTTCTATAAGGAGTCTCTTGAAATAGGGCTGTTTTTTGAATGAGGGTTCATTGTCCGTCTTCTCCAGGATGTAGGAGTAGACTTCAGGGAGAATTTCTTCTTGATAGTAATCCCAGAAGTGCTCGAGGTCACTCTTCAATGCGGTGTCGAGGATGGGCTGTGTTCCATGTTCGATCTTCAGACAACCAGTCGTACGTCTGACTGTTCCCCATTCTGGCAGCACGTTCAAATAAAGCGATTCGATAATTTTTGGAGAAAAACTATCTGTGAACAGACACGCTCCTCCTTCTCCGTAAGCAAGAACCTCGTAAATAGGGTGCCCTTCTTCTTTTTTTTCGAACGTGATATTTTCGATAGGGATCCCGGCATCCTTGGCTATAATTTCATCCACGGGATAGAGTTCCTGGAGCCAGCGATAGGGTTCAGCATAGAATCTTTTGGGCTTACTGAAGTCGTCTTTTTCTTCTGAGAATCGGATTGTGATCCGGTCGATCTTTTTCTTCCTAAGCTCGGGGATAACCTTTTCTGTAAGCCAGAAGAATCCTTGTTTGTATGAGGATAAGACCTCAACTTCGAAACTGGAAATTCCACTTCGGTCGAGAATGTCTTCGATCCTGTGTGTCAGCTGACGTCTGACTTCAGGAGATTCACTCACTCTCAAATGGAGCTTTACCAGTTCTCTCGAACCGGAAACGCAAGAGATCTGACGCCCAATCAGGTTGAGAGCTTCTTCTCCCTCCCAAGGGAATTGTTTCTCTTTTAAGAATACATTTTTGCTGTCCTGCAGCTTGTAACTCTTTATCTCGAACGAATCCGCAGACAGTGTCTCTTTGAGTTGTTTTTCCAAGGCCGATTCATACTTCTTATTCTCTTGGTGGAGATAGAGTTTAGCCCGGAAAAATTCGAGGTCTTTATCTTTGATATCCTCGATGATGGTCGAATCCATCTGATGTTTGAAGTAGGCCTCTGCGCTCCCGTATTTTCCTGTGAGGAACTCCTCAACAACTCCGGGAATCTCATGGATCTCTGAATGCCCTTCACCGTATTCATCGAAATAGGGGTACGTTTGACTCAGGTATGCAAGTATTTTTTCGAGGCCTTCCCTGTCGCTTCCCATCACCACAAGAGCATTGGATGGATTGAAGGCTTTGGGGATGATTGTTGCCATCCCCTGACCGGGCAGGAGTGGCGGAGGCTTGAGTTTCCCGGTCTTTATGAGTGATTTATACAGTGTGTTCGTTGATCCGATGAGGATCGGGGAGATGAGCCCTTTTTTGTCCTCTATTTCTTTATCCAGATAGAGAAGGGGAAAGGACCCCCCAGCGGAAAACAGCACCAATCTGGACGCCAGTGCGCTTACACCCTCAATGCTTGTTTCTTGAGGGATGATGATCTTGCTGTCGATCTTGTCTTGAATTTTGTCCCCGTTGATGTCTGAGTAAAATCCTTTTGTTGAAAACATACTGAGAAGGTCATAATCTTTCCCTTCGATCTTTGGCCTGGCAACGGATTTGTAAGATGGAGTCAGCAGACGTTTGGGATAACCGACGCGGTAGAGATAGAACTCAGAATGTTGGGATCCGGAGCGGAGTTCAAAAGCAATTTGGGCACACCCAGCATAAGTCAGAAGATGTGTGCGGAGTCCTTTTTTATGGTGGTTTTTTAGCTCCTCGAGTGTGTGGAGAGCTCGTTCTTTCTGTTCTGAGTTAGGGAAATCGATCCTTACCCGCATCGTTTTGATCTCGCCGTGGTTAAATTTCAACCGCTGGAGAGATTCGTGGGGAGAATCAGTAGGAGGGAATTCATAGAGAACAGTTTGAATGAGGACTCGCTCGAATCTGACTCCCGCATCCTTAAAAAACGTGGCCAGGTCCTCTTCGAATGTGAGATAGGTGGCGCCTTCTTCTCTTCCCCAGATCTCCCAGAGGTAGGGCCAACGGAGGAAAAAAGCTCGGCCGGTTCTAAGAAGAGTCTCCGGTGAACTGCCAACGACCGCGATTCCTGTCTGTCCTTTATCTTTAAAAACAGTCACAAAGCCTTGATGTTCGGATAGGGAAGAGGTGTCTAATATGCTCTGCCGCTCTAATTGTTTGGCCCATTTCGTTTGTCTTCCAATGAGAACCGGGAATATCGATGGCATCTTTTCCCGAGTTTCAGATTCTTTTTTAACCAAAAATAGATCAACCACTAGACTCTCAAGGTTAACTCGAGCGGCGATGTCAGAAGCAAGGGCAAGCTCATAGGGATTTGGATTGTCGGGAATGATCATGCAGAGCGATATTTTATCGGCGAACGTATCTTTATCGGTGTCTTTGATCCCCTTTCCGGTAAGAAGAAGTTGGGAGAGACTATCGATTTCATCGCTCCACCCACTGAAGGAAAACACAGAGAAAACAAGAACCAACGGAATTAACCTTTTCATTGTTGCTCCTTTGTCTTGGCAAATACCAAGCCTGAACTATTCAGGCTAAGTTCAATTCTGTTGGTATTAGAAAATCATGTCAACATTTTTTTCCGTGTATAGGATGTGTTTTTAAATCCGTGAGAAGGGCTGGACGGGCATGGTACATCTCCCTAGGGAGATGTGAGGGAATCCCGGATCCGAGCGAAGTTTTCACGCTGGGGAAACTGAGCGTGTTTTTGATATCATATAATCTAGTCACTCGGAGTGACATCAACACGGATTTAGAGGTGCTTCTCGCTACACAAAAAAGTGTTGACAAACGGAGGAATTTCCGCTAAAGTATGACATTCTTAACAAGGAATATGAGCCACAAGATATTGTGTGAATAAATAGGAGCAGTTGAATATATAGATTTTTTGCTTGACATCTTACTAAATATTTCCATATAATTCCCTCAAGTCAGCCCATGAAAAAAATCCTCAACAAGAATCTGAAGTTTTTTATTATCGCATCACTTTCTCTATTCTTTTTGGGGAGTGATCCGGTTGAATTCGCTGCAGAAAAAGCGTTTTTTCATGGTTATTTGATCCCTAAGCCGATCATCAGAATAGGACTTGGGGTCAACTTGAGTCAGATCCAGATTGCGGCATCTGATGGCATGAAAGTGTATGAGGTCAAAGAAAATTACAAGCTCATCGCGGAGGATGTCGAAGAAGTTTTCGTGAAGGGCCACAAGGAAAAGCTCTCTGAAAAATTCCTGATACAAGTGGCTCAAACCAAAGATATCAAAGAGGCTGAATTTATTGCTCAGGAACTCAGGACTGTAATTGCTCATAAAGTCTTTGTGACTGAGAACACAGAGGATAAGATCGAAGGTATCTATCAGGTTATCGTGGGTGATTTTCTCACGCGAGGAACTGCTCTTAGTTTCGTGAGCAAGCTGAACGAAATAGGTGTAAAAGACACTTGGATCCTCCAGGAGGAAGTCACCGAAGACGAATCAAAGCCGCTTTGGATTCTTGTCAACGATGAGCTCAAGACTTTGAATGATGAGACCGTTCTCTATTTTATACCCAGCACAGCGCAAAGTTATCTCTCATTCAAGGGGAGGGATTATCGAGGGATCTTCATCCTTAGGGCCAGTCGAAAGGGTGTCGTCCTGGTGAATGTCCTCAACCTCGAAAACTATTTGAGATCCGTGGTGCCCAGCGAACTTTCCCCATATAACTTCAATGAGCTCGAGGCCCATAAAGCTCAGGCTGTGGCCGCTCGAACATATGCCACAAAGAACTTGAAACGAAGCGATGACCTTGGATTTGACCTTTGCGACACTCCCAAATCACAGTTCTACAAAGGGATGAATGCCGAACACCCTTTGTGCAGCCAAGCCGTTGATGAGACGCGGGGGGAAGTTGCTCTATACAGAGGAAAACTGATCGATGCCCTCTACACGAGCACCTGTGGGGGGATGACTGAGAATGTGGAAGATGTTTTTCGAGGCCCTGCTTTGCCCTATCTCAGGAGTACAGAATGTGTCTATGATAAACAAAAAGAATGGGCCTTGGAGAGCCAAAATTTGATTCTGCCCGTTTACATCAATGGGAATAATATCAATCTTGAGATCGTCTCCTTGTTGAGTCTGGGAGTGATCTCACAGGAGCTGGATCCTGTGTATTATGGAGTGGAAGTCAGCTTTGAGGAAGCGGCTCTCTGGACTAAAAATGCCATGCCGGTTCTGGGTAAAAAAGTACAGGACTTTACGGGTGAACCTGTTGCGATCAACCATCTGACATTCGCCGATCTTGTGGTCAATGCTCTTGGGTGGAAAGAGAAAATTGACAATTTGATGCTCAAGAGTGAAAAAACATTCATTCTTAAGGATGTTGGTGAATGGAATGGAGAGGTAGGCAGTCGCCTGGCTTTTCTCCTCCAAGAGGGAATATTCCCTGCTTTTGCGAATGCTGAGGAGGTGGAGAGTACACTCACACGCGGTGAAGTCGTCCATTACCTTTGGAGGATCATACAGGGGCATCCCGATGTGACTCATCATGGAACATTCAAAGAGATCAAAGATGGAAAAGTGTGTGTCGAAGAGGAAAGGGAGGAGAAAGAAATAGCGCTTTCTCCGGGCTATTTTCTAGTCAAAAGCCATAACGGAAACAGTTCTTTTCTATCGCATGCGTATCTGCTCGGAGGCGAAAAGGTCACTTGGATCGAAAAGGACAACGGTATTAGATTGTTGACGATCCTTTATCCTCCGTATTCCAATGTCTTAGACCGAAGCTCAGCTCTTCACAGTTGGGAGGTTCGGATATCCAAGGAGGACCTGGAGAAAAGGATCAATGAGTACTACCCGGTGGGGCAGCTAGAAGATCTGGTGGTCCAGAAGAGGGGCGACTCAAAGAGAGTGATAGCGCTCTCGATCAAAGGAGATGAAGCCCAGGTTGTTGTTCAAGGTCTCAGAATCCGGAGGGTGCTGGGATTGCGAGAGATTCTTTTTGTCATAGATCGGGAATATAATGATGCGGG
>WTAW01000121.1 GCA_013139435.1 Candidatus Aminicenantota bacterium
TTCCCGGCTCTTTGTAAACATAGACTCCCGGCGAATCGGAAGGTTTTTGGCCCTGGAGGACATCCAGGACTGTGGGCATGGTCTTTCCAAAAGGGTAGCCTGCAAGCTTGAGGGAAATCAATCCTGCGCAGTGACTCATAAGGTGCCGAGGTGTGACTTTTGTCTCTCTAGTGACACTGCTCGCAGAGATCTTCCAGGATTTCAGATGCGTGTTCACATCCACATCCAAGTTGATCTTTCCCTGTTCCACAAGATGAAGAATGCCCCATGCGGCCACAGACTGGCTGATCGATGCAGCCTGGAAGAGCAGATCAGGAGTGATAGGCAAATCAGTCCCAACCCTTTCTACTCCATATCCCTGGGCCCATTCGATGGCATATTTATCGATAACAGCAATTCTGACTCCGGGTACTCTATAGAATGCCATCCGCTCGGATAGCTTCATTCTTTCAGGGTCTTCCCCTTTGAAAACAACGGTACGCAATAATCCATTCTCAACAGAGTCGATCCTTTTTCGAGTAAGAGACTCCTCTGTCTCACAATTTGTGAAAGCGAAGATCAACGCCAGGCAAAGGCCACAACATACGTAAGACAATTTCTTCATTCTCTTCTCCCTTCAATCCTTATACCAAACACTCATTTCTCTGTCAAAATTTGCGTTGTAAGCAACTCCAAAACCGTGATGGCATGAATTCACATTGCGTCATTCATCACGGCTTTGGAGATGCCTCCATTTGCGTTCGGACGAAGAAAGAGGTATGCTGCTAAACAAATTTCGATGTCCCTTTGAGGAGGTTTTTTAATGTCAAGACCTTCGAATTTCAGCTCTATCCTCATCTGTATTTCACTTCTTATGGCTTTCATGATGGCATGTGGATCAAAACAGGAGGTCACTCCGAAAGGCTTTTATGTCATAGAGACAACCATTGAAGATATTCATGAAGCTTACAGATCCGGAAATCTCACATGTCGGGAACTGGTCGAGATCTATTTGGAGAGGATCGACAAGTACGACAAATCGACCAGACTCAACGCCATCGTGGTTGTCAATCAGGATGCCCTGAAGACGGCAGATGAGCTGGATGAGGAATTCCAAAAGACGGGACAGTTGCGCCCCCTTCATGGTATTCCTGTTATCGTCAAGGACAATTATGAAACCTATGACATGCAGACGACAGGAGGGTCAATCGCGCTTAAGGGATTTATTCCTCCGGACGATGCCTATCAGGTCCGAAAGCTTCGTGAGGCAGGGGCGATCATGCTGGTCAAATCCAACATGGCAGAGTGGGCCTTCAGCCCCTATCATACGCTGAGTTCTACAGCCGGTGTGACAGCCAATCCCTATGACCTCAGCCGCGTCCCCGCAGGATCGAGCGGAGGCACGGCAGCGGCTGTAGCGGCAAATTTCGGAGCTGTGGGATTAGGAACGGATACAGGGAATTCCATTCGTGGCCCTTCATCCCATTGCGCTCTAGTGGGTATCCGTTCGACAATGGGCCTCACCAGCAGAGACGGCATTATCCCCCTTTATTTGCGGAACGATATCGGAGGCCCAATGTGCCGGACAGTTGAAGATGCTGTTCGAATCCTTGAAGTGATCGCCGGCTATGATCCGAACGATCCCATTACGGAAAAGTGTAAAGGCAAGGTCCCTGAAAACTACACACAATTCCTCGACAAGGATGGGCTGAAAGGAGCGCATATCGGTGTGTTTCGCCTTTACACAGACAGATCAACCGCCGATCCTCAGGTGCTTGCCCTTTTTGAGCAGGCTATCGAGGACATCAAGATGGCCGGTGCTGAGATCGTGGATCCTTTTGTGATTCCCGACTTTGGTAGACTCACTAAAGGCATATGGTGCGATATGTTCCGGCACGACCTCAACAACTACTTGGCAGCGCTTGGCGATAACGCACCCATTCAAAACTTGCTCGAGGTCTATAACAAAGGCCTGTTTGCCACGCCCAACAAGATGCGGATTTTTCGCGCTCTTGAAGTGCCGCTTCAAGAGGAACCAGCCTGTAAAGATCTTTATACAGAGCCGAAAAATGTTGCCTTTCAGGAAGCTGTGCTCAAGGCCATGGCCGATCAGAATGTGGATTTTATCATCTATCCCACCTGGAACAATCCCCCGCGGAAACTGAATGATTTTAAGAGCCCTGCCGGCGACAACAGCCAGCTCATCCCTCCCCATACTGGAATGCCGGGATTTACTGTTCCGATGGGCTTCACATACAAGAATCTGCCTGCAGGACTCCAGATCGTGGGGCGGCATTTCGCTGAACCCGATCTGATCAGAGTGGCCTACGCCTACGAGCAAGCCACACAATACCGTCATCCCCCAAAGAGATTCGATTGATCACGCCGATTTAAAACACAACGTGATCATGGTTTTCCACAACGGCACCCTCATCAGAACCACAGCGAAAAAAGGATTTGTAAAAAGATAATTCTTCATTCTTGATAAATTCCTGCAACTTCTCTATTATCCATGTGACAGATTATTCAACCATTATGCTATATACGAGAGCGTGATCCTCATGAACAACAGAATTGGCTTTGATAACGAAAAGTATCTGGATGAACAAACCACTGCTATTCTAGAGAGAGTGAAATTATTCAACAATAAACTGTATCTTGAATTTGGGGGGAAACTACTGTTTGATTATCATGCAGCAAGAGTCCTGCCTGGATTTGATCCCAATGTAAAAATGCGATTACTGCAGAAGTTGAAAGACAGCGTCGAGATTTTGATTTGTATCTACTCCGGGGATATTGAACGGAAGAAAATCCGCGCCGATTTTGGTATCACTTATGATGCGGATGCTTTTAAGCTCATAGATGATCTGAGAGGATGGGACCTTCCCATAAGAGGAGTGGTCATCACCCGATTTGAAGACCAAGTTGCTGCCAAAATTTTTAAAAACAAATTGGAACGTAGAAACATCGAGGTCTTCACCCATCAATATACACGGGGATATCCAACCGATGTGGAACTGATCATCAGTGAAGAAGGATACGGTGCGAATGAGTACATCCCGACAAAAAAACCTCTTGTGGTGGTAACGGGTCCTGGTCCTGGAAGTGGAAAACTGGCAACTTGTTTATCTCAGATGTACCACGACCATAAACACGGCATCAATGTCGGCTATGCCAAGTTTGAAACCTTCCCAATTTGGGATCTACCATTAAAGCATCCAGTTAATATCGCTTATGAGGCGGCAACTGCGGATCTAGGAGACTTCAACCTCATAGATTCTTTCCATCTGGATGCCTACAATATACCGGCAGTCAATTACAACCGAGATGTAGAAGTATTTCCCGTATTGCGGCGGATTCTGGAGAGATTGACAGAAAAAGAATCGATTTACAAATCTCCGACGGATATGGGTGTCAACCGAGCCAGCAGCGGAATTTTAGACGATGCGGTTGTACAGGATGCAGCCATACAGGAGGTGATTCGCAGGTATTACCGCTATTCCTGTGAGTATGCCATGGGATTCCTGGATAAAAGCGCCACGGAGAGGGTGAAATTGATCATGGAGGAGCTCATGGTAACGCCTGAGAGCAGAAGAGTTGTTTCTCCAGCCAAGGAAGCCGCAGAGGAAGCCATCAAAAAAAAGAAAGGCAATAAGGGAATTTATTGTGGCGCGGCCATTGAGCTTGCAGATGGAACGACCATCAAAGGGAGCAACTCTCCCCTGTTACACGCGGCTTCCAGCTTAGTGTTGCACGCTGTTAAACATCTTGCAAAGATTCCGGACAAGATTCCTCTGTTGCAGGACAATATCATTGAATCCGTCAGAAATCTAAAAAATGATGTGCTTCAATCCAAGTCAGTGAGTCTGAATCTTGAGGAGACATTGATCAGTCTGAGTATCAGTGCAGCCACAAATCCGGCAGCCGAATTGGCACTGAAAAAGCTACCCGAACTGCGAGGAACAGAGGCCCATCTCACTCATATTCCCACACCAGGGGATGAGGCTGGCCTCAGGAAGCTCGGAATCAACCTCACGAGCGAACCGCACTTTTCTTCGCGAGAACTCTTTACCGATTGAAAAGATCTACTGAGTTCTTTGTGGCCTCTCGGCTTCAAAAAGTCTCACTAGCCATCGCTTTTATTTTTGAGTGATCATCCGGAACGTAAGCTTCTAAGAATCTTTTGAAATTCTCGCTGCCTCTCCTCAGGAGTCAGATCTTCTACTAAGGGCATTATGGCATCCTTCATCTCTTTGTTTAAGGTGTTGTCCAGCAATTCAATGGCATAGGCGATCGAATCCTTGGTACCTGTTTGTAGGTTTTGGTAAGCCTTGACAATGTCCTCATGAGGATAATACAACCCGAGCAATTTGAAAATATTCGAAAAATCAACTGTCAGTCTTTTTTGGAGTTGTCGTCCCTGTTTTGTATTTTGTTCATCAGATCCGAGACTTTTCAGATCAATGTAAACCTTACAGTATTTCTGTATGACTAATAATATCTTTCTCCGAACTAATTTGGGAGGAAAATGAATGTCTGCTTTTTCTGCACGGATACGGTCAAGCGCATCGACCATTTCCGTGTCTAATTCCTCCGTTCCTCTATTCAATTCATCCACCAGGCTTTGGACCGCTTCTTGGGTTCCGATGTGGGCCAGGACTTTAACCACATCCTTTCTTAGATCTATGGCCTTGCTGCTGTCTCTGAGATAGTCCTGCAAAATAGCCAGTGCTGAATGGCCATATTTTTTCAATGCGCTTTTTGCGTCTTCATGGATCAGAGGATTGCCCAGTTTGGGGATTATTGCCGGTATATGTTCTTCCCTTTTCAGTCTCGCAGCGCTTTGGATCGCATATCGCGAAACTTCGGGAGAATCATCATCAATCAGTGTTTTTAGTTTCTCAACAAGAGGGCTATTCGGATCCATCAAACCAATCGCCTTGGCCATCTCCATTTTTCCGATCTCGGAATTTC
>WTAW01000007.1 GCA_013139435.1 Candidatus Aminicenantota bacterium
TTGCAAGCCCTGCACCGCAAGAGTATGTCCGGGGAAACCTTCCGTGTTTTTCCTATCCTTCCCGCAATGAAGTGGAGGTCAATGGGCGGAAAATCATCGGAAGCGCTCAAAAAAGAGTCGGCACAAAATTTATCCAGCATGGGTCTATCCCTCTAGTGGAGGATGATGATCTGCTCACATCCATATCCTTTCTTGAAGGAGTTGGCAAGGAAGTCCGCATGATCTCGCTCACCGAGGCTCTTGGAAGAACAATCGATTTTGATCAGGCTGTGGATGTATTTGTACAAGGGATTGAAGAGTATTTTGGTGTGCGGTTAAAAAGAAGACTTCTTGCGAAAGATGAGAACGAAGTTGTGCAACAAATTCAGAAAGACAAATACGGAAATCCTACCTGGACCTTTGGATCTAACCTATAGAATCCCATGTGCGATTTGCTTTTTTTGACTTTTGGTGATAAGATTTTTTCTCGATATTGAGGGATTTTAAAATGAACGAGATAGAGGAACTATCCAAGCTAAAGCTCAAGAATTTGTCCGAATTGGCGCCGTTCATGTCTGACGACCTGCACCAGAATGTCATAAAACACCTCTATCTTGAACTGGGAACCGGCCCTGTCCTCTACCTCCTTTCGCCCTCTTACACCGTCATTAGCCCCACACCCAACGAAACTGTCAGAGACTTTATCACAAAAAAGGATGACATCCTCGATTACATCAAAGAGTACATCATGCAGAATCTTTCTGTGTACTCTGTCCTTTTAGATGTCAACAGCTATTTTATCGAACAGAATAATTTCTTGGTTCTTGCCCGGCTGAGGGAGAGGGATTCTGATGGGAGGCACTACGAGGTCAAATTCTATACACATTCCTCCCGGGAGCTCATGACCAATTACAAGGACAAGATCTACATCGGGCGAGATTTTATCGATGTTTTTCAGTTCAAGCGAAAACATTTCGGACTGCATGACTATCTCGGTTCCCTGAAAGATCAGTATGAGGTCCTCCTGGATCGCGCAGAGGAGAAGCTGAAAAATCCTCTCAAGTACAAGTCCTTTTTCCAGGAGATCAAAGAGTACGTGAACGAGATCCACACAGAGGGCTTTAATGCTTTGCAAGTCCTCCCTCCCTACATGGATTTTAAAAAGGTCACCGGCCAGGATTTGATCGATATCAATGCCCAGTACAGGGTGATCAATCATTATGTGATCGAACTCCGGGACGAAGTGGACGAATTCGAGAGTCACTTGAGAGACAAAAGGGAATCGGATTTTGTCCGTTATGTGACCAAATATAAAAAAGACCTGGCCAATCTGATCTCTTACTTTAACATCAAGATCAACGGCTTCCTGCAGAGCAAGATCTACACCTTAAAGAACAAGCAGTAAAAAAAAAGGCCCGTTCGGGGAACGGGCCCTACATCTTCTCAATCACCAAAGCTAATGTGAGTCTGTCTCATCCGCTACTGTGGATTCTTCAATCCAAATCGTGCCGTAGGTTGTGTACAGAAAGATGAGGGGACTCTCTGCGTCCTCCATAAAGGCTTTGATCACAGAGACACTGTTCTCTTTCTTGAATGAGAGCTCGTAGGGGAGTTTCCACTCGATATCTCCACCTTTATTCTCTGCTTTTATTGAGTAATTGCCTCCCTTAGGCCAGTAGAGATTGATGTCCGAGTATTTTCCTTTGACGATAAGGGGGAGGGTGAGAGGTTTTGGTGTCAGGAGGACCTTCCCATTGGAATGGAGAATCGTTGTCTCTCCGGAAAAGTCCTCGAGCTCCACATCACGGTATGTCGTATCGATGGTTATTTTATCTCCCAGAATAGTCTTCCCATAAACACTCGTGTTCTTCCCATCGATTTTCAGGTCTCCCTGGATGTTTGCCAGCTTCACTCTACCGTAATTGCTTCCGATAACACAATTGCCCTTCACACCATCCAGGTCGATCTCACAATTTTTTGCCCTCACTTTTGCGGCACCGACGTTGGTAAGGCTGATGCTTCGGTATGTGCTTCCCACATCCGCTAAGCCTTCCACATTCCGACAGAAAATCGTCGTGTTCGATGCATCAACGATGGCATCTCGTGTTATATCCTTCAGGTTGACGTCCCCGTACCGGTGGTAAACTTGGACAGTCCCATCGACCTTAGTGACATCCACAGAGGCATTGTTGCTGTCGATCGTGCAATCTGCGCTTACGTTTTGAACGTCCACATCGTCATACTTGTTTTTGACGGTTAGCGTGCCCTCAATGTCCGAGACGATAACTTTGCCGTAAGAATTATGGATGTTTGTGTCACCGGTATTGGCAATCTTCACAACTCCATAGGTGTTCGACACTGTGACATCAGCATCCTCGGGCAGAGAGATCGTGAAGGAGGTCCGGAACCGTTTTTTCTTGAACTCTCCCCGGTTTGTCGTGAGAACGATACTGTGGTCGGTTTGCTCTGTGACTATTTTCAGAGTGTTCGCCACATCTTGTGCCTCTTCTGCGGTTCTGCGTCGAATTGTTTTTTGCAGTGTGACAACGATCCTGTCCTCTTCTGTCCCCTGAATGTGTATTTCGCCATGACGATTCACCACATGAATAATGTGAGGGAAGGGGGCGTCGATCGTGTGGGATTCTTCGAATTCGAATTCCTCGAGTTTAAACAGGAAGTCTTCTCCCCACTCAATCTCCCAATCGAGCTTGTCCGTGTAGGCGTGGTAGAAGAAAACTCCCGCAGCGACGAGCAGAATCAGGAAAAAAATTTCTTTTGATCTCATTTTTAAACCTGGATGTCTTCAGATTGTTGTTCTTCTTTCTCTTGTCGTTCCTTTAAACCGTAATAGAGCTTATTGGCTCCCCAAATAATGAGGATCACTGGCCAAAAATGAGCCAGGACATACCAGATGTTGACCTTTAGCAAGAACAGCACTCCAAGTGTAACAAGAAGAACACCCCAAATGAGCAGATCTTTTCGTTTTTCTTTTGCCATTGTTTCCTCCTCTACTCACCCTCTTTGTTTTTCGCCAAGTAGTCCACGATGAGCTTCACACCGAAAATGATGACAGCGAGGGGCCAGATATTCCAAATTCTGCTGTAAGTGATTATAAAGCTAAAGTTTGCCATGAGAAAAACAACTCCGAAGATCATAAGGACGATGCCCCAAAAGACAGAGCCTGTTCTCACAAACTCGGGAAGTTCTTCGATTTTGATCTCGTCTACCTCTTCACCTAGCAAAACTTTCCGATTGATCGCACTAGCTGTCACGATCGCATCGATAAACTGGTAGAAGTACAAACCACCGAGCATAATTCCCAAGAAGGGTGCCGAACCTTCTTCCTGGGCCAGCATAGTGATCATGATCGCGGCTCCGAGGAGCACAACCAGAAATTTCAGCGGTTGGCCGTTGTACAGAGCACCTGTCCCCGGAAAAAAGAAAGACAAAATGCCTGCAAGAGCAGGAGATTTAGGGGGTCGCTTTAAAATAATTTTCTCTTCCATATCATACCTCCATATGTATTGGTTTAATCCCCGTTCCTTCCAAAAGGCTGTTTCCTTTTGACGGTATCGAGGATGTTATCCTTGTGTTCACCTAAGGATGTTGTGAATGTTTCCGCCTCGGAGTACAGCTTGCCGATTTTGCTGTAACCCAGATGGACCTGGCGGTTTATAGACTTGTCGATCGCGCTCTTTTCCGGATGGAAAAGATAGAAGGACATGACTGTTAACAGGATAGTTGCCGCTGCCATGTAAGGTTGTAGCGCAGGCCGCCCCAAGAAATCCAAGCTGAGCCGGAATTTCCTCTTCCTCTGCGGGATTTCATAAAGCCTCTCCAGAAATTTCTCGCTCATCTCTGCTTGAGGGAAATCAGCCAGAGATTCCTGTGTTTCCCTCATCAGGTCGAAAAGGACGGAGCAATCCGCACAGCTTTCGAGATGCTCCTCGACTGCCAGCCTCTCTTCAGCTGTCAGTTCATCCTCCAAATAAGGAGACAAAAGGTTTTCGAAAAGTTCACATTCCATTTTCCTTCTCCTTTTGTTCTTTGAGGACTTTTGCCAGTTGGATCCTCCCTCTGTTGACACGGGATTTGATCGTTCCCAGGGGGAGATCCATGATCTCAGCCACTTCTTCGTATTTTTTTCCCTGGATATCCCTCAGAATGATGGTCATCCTGATGTCTGCCGAAAGGTGGTTGAAACCTTCCCAGACCCTTTTTTTTGTCTCTTCTCTCAGGGCGGCGTCTTCGGGGCCTATCTCTGTTGTTTCTTTCAGGCTGTATTCATTGAATTCATCCCGCGTCTTTTTTTCCCACTTGGTGCGGCGGTATTCATCGATCAAGTGATTCCGTGCAAGTGTCAGGAGCCACGCATCGAAATTCCGGCTGAAGTCGAATTTTTTCAAGGAGTTGTAGAGCTTGAGAAAGATCTCTTGTGTCATATCCTCAGCCTCTTCGCGGGTTCCGGAGAACTGGTAAGCCAGGCTGAAGATCCTTCGCGAGTAGGTGTTAACCAGCATTTGCCAGGCTCCTTCGTTTCCTTTTAAGCATTCTTTGACTATCCTTTCTGTTTGCACTAATCACACCTCAGTAGACGAGATCCGGATCGAAAAAGTTCCGCCCCATTTTGGCTTCCTCCATTCTAGTTTTCAGGTGGGGCACTGTCAAATAAGATTAGAAAGAAATATTGACTTCAGAAAGAAGGTGTGGGACTATAAATTGTTTTCTGATTCTCATGGATTATCTTCGAATATATATTCCAAGCAAATTACGACATAACCTGGATTATTCACGAGTCGAGGTTAATTTAGTGTTTAGGTTGGGTCGGCGCGAGGCATCGACGTTTTTTGTGAATAGTTAAGGTTAAAGGGAGGTACTAAATGGAAGGCATTGTCGGATATGGTGCTTACATTCCCCGAAACAGGATCAAAGTCGAAGAGATCGCTAAGGTTTGGGGAGCGGATGCGCCCAGCTACAAAAAAGGCCTGATGCTCGAGGAAAAATCAGTCCCTTCTCCTGATCAAGACACCATCACGATGTCTGTGGAGGCGTCCAAAAATGCTTTAAAGAGGGCTCTGATCGATCCTAAAGATATCGGCGCTGTGTATATCGGTTCGGAATCGCATCCTTATGCGGTCAAACCCAGCGGGACTGTGCTTGCTGAAGCCATTGGAGCCACGCCGGATGTGCACACCGCAGACCTGGAATTTGCGTGTAAAGCAGGGACCGAGGGCATGTTTATTGCCCTGAATTTGGTTGCATCCGGCGCCATCAAGTATGGGCTCGGGATCGGCGCAGACACATCTCAAGGGGCTCCTGGAGATGCACTGGAATACTCGGCTGCCGCAGGTGCAGCCGCCTTCATATTCGGCAAGGAAAACCTGGTGGCCAAGGCACACGAGACATACTCCTACATGACAGATACTCCTGATTTCTGGCGGCGCGAATACCAGTATTATCCTCAACACGGAGGCCGTTTTACTGGCGATCCCGCCTATTTTAAGCACATCACTGGAGCCGCTCGCGGGATTATGGATAAAGCCGGGATGAGACCCGAGGATTTTCAGTACGTGATTTTTCACCAGCCCAACGGGAAATTCCCCTTCAGGG
>WTAW01000358.1 GCA_013139435.1 Candidatus Aminicenantota bacterium
CACCCAAAACCTCATGGAGTGTGGGGATCATGACCTTGGCCAACTGGGGATGATTGTAGACCGGGGAGGAGCCTCTTCTGTAACTGAAGGCATAATCGGCACCGAAAGAATGTGTAATCCCCTTGACGAGATCCTCCATCAATTGTTGGATCTTTTTTCGGTTCATTTCACTGAGAGTTCTCACCGTTCCTTCCAACCGGACTTCATCTGCGATGATATTCGATCGTACGCCTCCCTCGATCTTTCCGATCGAAATGACTGCGGGATCCGTAGCATCGAGGTTTCGGCTCACGATCGTTTGAATGCTCATGATCACTTGAGCGGCCATCGTAATGGCGTCTTTGCCTTCGTGGGGATTTGCTCCATGTGAGCTCTCCCCTTTGATCGTTATTACAAAGTGGTCTGAGCTGGCCATTATGGCTCCCGAGGAGAACTCGATCTTGCCCAGTTCAAGGGGCATCACATGCAGTCCGAAGATGGCCCTGACTGGGGGATTGTCCAGGACTCCTTCTTTGATCATAAGACTGGCTCCTCCTTCCTCACCCGCTGGAGCTCCTTCTTCTGCAGGTTGAAAAATAAACTTGATGTTTCCATCGATGTGATCTTTGAGCGCACTCATCACCATGGCTGTCCCCAGAGCTACACTCATGTGGATATCGTGTCCGCAAGCATGCATGACGCCGAGATTTAAGGATTTAAAGGGGACGTTTGTCTGTTCTTGGATGGGTAGAGCATCCATGTCAGCGCGACATCCTACAGTGATTCCAGGCTGGTCTCCCCTAAGGAGAGCCACAACTCCTGTTTTTGCGATTTCCGTCTGGACATCCAGTCCCAAAGACATCAGCTTAGCGGCGATGAGCTTGGATGTTTCAAACTCTCTGTTGCTCAATTCCGGGTTCATATGGATGAAACGGCGGGTTTTTAAAATCTCATCCCTGTGTTTCTCGATCTCGAGGTCTATGAGCTGAGAGGGCTTTTTATCGACGGCTTGCAAGGCCACGCTCATCACAAAAAACAGAACAATGGCCGGCACTTTTTTGAATGTGGTTAGAGTGAACATAGGATAATATTAGAGTTGCTCTGGCCTAAAGTCAAATACTCTTGAAATTCAAAAATTCACGTTCTCTGTGTGGGTGCCGTAGACGTCCTTGAGAACAGAAGTGATCTCTCCAAGCGTTGCCATGGCTTTCACGGCATCTAAAAGAGCGGGCATCACATTCTTCTCTAATTCCGCACAGTCCTTAAGATTGCGGAGAGCTCTCTCTACCATACCCCCATCCCTCTCTCTTCTCAATGCCTGGAGCCTTGTGATTTGGTTTTTTTGCAGTTCTTCGGGTGGATAGTAGAGGTTGAATTGAACCTCCTTTTGTTCACTGGAGAACGCATTAAGTCCGACGATAATCTGCTCCTTGTCCTCAATCAGTTTCTGATAGGAATAGGCGCTGTCCTGGACCTCCTTTTGAATGTATCCTGTCTCGATAGCTTTGAGCATGCCTCCCAGATCTTCGATCTTTTTCAAGTATTCCCAGACTTTGTTTTCGAGAGCGCCGGTCAAGCTTTCTACGAAATAGGAACCGCCAAGAGGGTCAACTGTATCCGTAGCGCCGCTTTCGTGGGCGATGATCTGCTGCGTTCGCAGGGCGAGTTGTGCGGATTCCTGGCTTGGCAAGGCCAATGCCTCATCCCGAGAGTTGGTGTGAAGGGATTGAGTCCCTCCCAGAACAGCGGAAAGCGCTTGGAGCGTGACTCTGACGACGTTGTTCTCAGGCTCCTGTGCGGCAAGAGTGACACCGCTTGTCTGTGTGTGAAACCTGAATTTCCAGGACTGCGGGTTCTTCGCCTTGAATTTTTCTTTCATGATCCTTGCCCAGAGGCGTCTCGCTGCCCTGAATTTGGCGATCTCCTCAAACACATTGTTGTGCGCTGCAAGAAAAAAGGAAAGACGGGGAGCGAAAGTGTCCACATCCAACCCGCTCTCAATAGCTTCCTCGACGTATGTGATCGCATCAGCAAGGGTGAAGGCCAACTCCTGGACGGCAGTAGCTCCTGCCTCGCGAATGTGGTAGCCACTGATGCTCATGGTGTTCCATTGGGGAACTTTGTCTTGACAAAAGGCGAGGATATCCATAGTGACCTTCATGGACGGCTGCAGAGGAAAGATGTAAGTCCCGCGAGCGATATATTCTTTGAGAAGGTCATTCTGTATGGTGCCGGAAAGCTTTTCCCACGGGACGCCTCTTTTGTCTGCCGTGACAAGATACATGGCCAGGAGTATAGCTGCTGTTGCGTTGATCGTCATGGACACCGACACTCGCTCCAGGGGAATGTCTGCAAAAAGAGTTTCCATATCTTCGAGTGTGTCGATCGCCACGCCGACCTTTCCAACTTCTCCCAGAGCTTGAGGATGGTCAGAATCGAAACCCAACTGTGTTGGCAGGTCGAAAGCGACACTCAATCCTGTCTGCCCCTGAGATAGGAGAAAGCGGAATCTTTGGTTTGAATCCTCAGCCGTCCCAAAACCTGCATACTGGCGCATTGTCCAGAATTTCGATCTGTACATCGTGGGGTAGACTCCCCGAACGAAGGGATATTCTCCGGGGAGACCCAGGTCCTGATTTGGCTTGAAGGAGCGCAGCTCATTCTCAGTGTAGACTCCTTTTATCCCGATCTTGGAGTGAGTCTGGAAGCTTTTTTTTCTTTCTTTTGTCATTTTATTGTTTTAATGAAACAACCCCCTCCTCCGGTTTTTTCATCTATGCTTTCAGAAGCTATGAGAGATTAAGTGTGTAGCTTGGTATAGACCTGCATCCCTGCATAACTTCCTCTTTCCCCCAATTCTTCTTCGATCTCTAACAGGCGGTTGTACTTGGCAACTCTTTCACTACGGCTCAAAGACCCGGTCTTGATCTGCCCTGCGTTCAAAGCGACGCTCAGATCTGCGATGAATGTATCTTCTGTTTCACCGGATCTGTGCGAGATGACGGTTGTGTATCCGTTTTCCTGGGCGTATCTCACAGTATGGATGGTCTCCGTGAGGGTTCCGATCTGATTGAGTTTTATAAGGATGGAGTTCGAGATTCCCTGCTCGACCCCCCTTTGGAACCTTTTTAGGTTGGTGACGAATATGTCATCCCCGACTAACTGGATTTTTTGGCCAAAGGCTTCGGTCATGATTTTCCAGCTGTCCCAGTCATCTTCATCAAAACCGTCCTCGATGGAGACGATCGGATACTTTTCGATGAGATCTGCGTAGAAAGCGATCATTTCTTGAGTGGATTTTTTTGACCCGTCTGATTTTTTAAAGACGTATGTTTTATCGGTGAAAAATTCTGATGCGGCCACATCGAGAGCAAGAAAAATATCTGCTCCGGGTGTGTATCCGGCATCTTGGATGCTTTCCATAATCAGATCAAGGGCTTCTTCATTGGACTTCAAATTCGGGGCGAATCCCCCCTCATCTCCAACGGAAGTATTCAATCCCCTTTTCTTCAGATTTTTCTTGAGGTGGTGAAAGACTTCGGCAGAGACTCTGATAGCTTCTGTAAAGTTAGGGCTTCCTCCGGGGACGATCATGAATTCCTGGATGTCCATGTTGTTGTCGGCGTGGGAACCTCCGTTGAGGATGTTGATCATAGGAGTGGGGAGTAGAAATTTTTCGGAGTGGCCCAAATATGCGTACAGCGGTTTTCCAAGGGCTCGTGCGGAGGCATCCGCAACAGCCATGGACACCGATAGGATCGCATTGGCTCCCAGGTTCTCTTTGGAAGGGGTCCCATCAAGCTGGAGGAGGGTGTTGTCGATCTCCTCTTGGGCTGTGGCGTCTAATCCTTTGATTTTCGGGGCGATAATATCTTTGACGTTGGCAACGGCTTTCAGAACACCTCTCCCGAGATAGCGTGAGGAATCGCCATCTCTCATCTCCAGAGCCTCGTGGGCACCTGTCGATGCGCCGGAGGGGACGGAGGCTTTGCCGACGACGTCCGAATCCAGGATCACTTGGGTGCTTATGGTTGGATTGCCTCGAGAATCCAGAATCTCCCGGGCAACGATGTCTTTGATTGTGGAACTGACCATAAATAGATCTCCTTAGCGGATTTACAGATTGATAGTGATTGAAAAACAAATCGCGGGTTAAAGATGAGATCGAGCTACTTTTTTTCTTCCTCCGGTGCTGGAATTTCAGCGGCCTTTTTTGAGATCTCTTGCTTTTTTTTCTCGACGAAGTCCTTTATGGAATCGATACCTTCGTGCGTTTTTTCCTTGACGACTTTGATGCCCTTTTCAGCCTCTTTAGCGATCTTCTCGTAGCTCTCTTTGGCTTTATCGCCTGTTTTTGCGGCGGATTCTTGGATTTTTTTCCGCGTTTCTTCGCCGCTCGCCGGTGCAAAAAGGATCCCCAAAATAAAGCCCGTAGCTGTGCCCAGCAGGAAAGATATAGTGATATCGACGATACCCGAATCTCTATCTGCCATTTTTTGCCTCCTTTTTCTTTTTTATAACTCGCCAGCCAAGTCGTATCAGGGGGAAGAGGTACCAGTACCTGCGAGAGGGTCGAATGATTCTCATGGCCA
>WTAW01000321.1 GCA_013139435.1 Candidatus Aminicenantota bacterium
ATCCACCGCGACATCAAGCCGGCCAACATAATGCTCATCGATAAAGGCCAGGTCAAGATCATGGATTTCGGGTTGGCTAAACTGGAGAGCGCCGGGGACCTCACCAAGGCGTCCACCGTGATGGGAACAGTCGCCTTCATGTCACCCGAGCAGGCACTGGGCAAAAAGATCGATTTTCGCACCGATATCTGGTCTTTTGGCTGCCTGCTCTTCGAAATTCTGGCTGGCCAAGGCCCTTTCCAGGGGGGGCATGAGCAGGCAGTTTTCCAAGCCATTGTCCACGGTGATCCACAACCCATCGCAGCTCTGAGACATGATATTCCGGTCAAGATTGAAAAGATCCTCGGGAAGTGCCTCCAGAAAAACCCGCGGAACCGGTATCTCAACGCCGGAAGCCTGATCGAAGAACTCAAGACTGTGGATCTCCAGAATATCGTCACCTCTCCATCGTTGCCTCCCAAAAAACGCGCTCCGTCCATCGCCGTCCTCCCTTTTGTTGATATGAGCCCGGAGAAAGACCAGGAGTATTTTTGTGATGGCATCGCAGAAGAATTAATCAATGCTCTCACGCACATCCAAGATCTGCGTGTTGTCGCTCGGACTTCGGCATTCGCATTCAAGGGAGAAAAAACGGATATTCGGGAAATTGGGGAAAAGCTGAATGTCCAGACTGTCCTGGAAGGAAGTATTCGAAAGGCTGGCAATCGATTGCGGATCACAGCCCAGCTCATCAACATCGAGGACGGCTTCCATCTCTGGTCGGAGCGGTTTGACCGTGACGCGGTCGATGTCTTCGCCATCCAGGATGAGATCTCCCTGGCTATCGTAGAGAGCCTCAAGGTCACGCTCCGCGTTGGAGAGAAAACAGCCCTTAAAAAACGGTCGACCGACGACCCGGATGCCTACAACCTTTACCTGAAGGGGCTTTACTTCGCCGCAAGGCCGGACGCCGAATCCCTCGACAAGGCTCTCAATTTTTTCCGGGAGGCCCTCGACAGGGACCCGAATTTTGCCCTGGCACACACGGGCATGGCCAGAGTTTTCGGCAGCCTCGGTGTTATGAATCTCGCCCCCCCGGCCGAGATGTGGCCTAAAGCCAAAGCGGCCCTCCAGAAGGCCCTTAGCCTGGATGAAGATCTGGCCGAGGCACATGCTCAAATTGCATCCATGGCCTTATGGTTCGAGTGGGATTGGGACGCCGCCGAGAAAAGTTTAGACCGGGTTCTGGCACTCAATCCAGGCGATGCATTCTCTCATGGCAATTATGGTTGGTTTTTGCTCAGCAGAAAACGTTTCGACGAGGCCATCCGCGAAGTCAAGAAGGCACTTTCTCTGGATCCGCTTATGCCTCTCTATTATGCCTGGTCAGTGGGCCTCCATACGGCCACAGGTCGGTATGATGAAGCCATTCAAGAATTTGATAAAGCTATGGAGATCGATCCAAAACTTGGACTGGCCTACTTCCATGCCGGGTGCGCTTATCTCCAGAAGGGAGAGTTCGACACGGCAATCGAAGCTTTGGAGAAAAGCAAGAAATTCGGTGTCTATCCAGGATGGCCAGAAACAATGATGACGCTTTTGTATTTGAGAAAGGGTGAAAAAGAAAAAGCTGTCCGCACCTACCAGGAACAGCTCGCACAGATAGAAAAGACTGCCCCCTCATTTGTTACCCTGGCATGGCAGGCCGCGACCTTAGGAGATATCGATCAGGCCTTCAAGTTTTTCGACAAAGCTTACGAGACGAGGGATATTCTGATGCCTTATATTCATGTTTACACAGATGTCTTCGCACCAGTACTGCAACGCGATCCGCGGTTCAACGACTTGCTGGTAAAAATGAAGTTAGTGGATTGATCGAAAGGGATAACCGAAGTTCCTTCCTAAACTTGCAGGATGGTTTTGAGTTTTTCGATGAGAGAGGAGAGAGCTTCTTTGTAGTTGCCGATGATGCCGAAGTCGGCTTCCTGGAAGATGTGAGCTTCGGGATCGCGGTTGATGGCGACGATGCATTTGGAGCCAGAGCAGCCGGCGAGATGTTGGGGAGCGCCGGATATGCCAATGGCGATGTAGAGGCTGGGACTCACCATGTGGCCGGTTTGGCCGATTTCAAGTTTTTTGGGCATCCAGCCTTCATCGCAGGGAACGCGGCTGGTTCCGATGGCTCCTCGGAGGATCTGAGCCAGGTCTTGAAGGAGCTCAAATCCTTCTTTTCCTCCGATCCCACCGCCACCCGAAACTATGACCTTGGCATCTTCTAGGCTAATTCCTTTTAGTTCTTCCTTCACTGTTTCGATGAGCGTTGTCCTTATTGCTGAATCATCTGCTGTTGTGCTGACTGAAATGATTTCGCCTTGTCTTCCGGTGTCAGGTTGGGCAGGCTCTGATGATCTTGGGCGCATAGTAACGATCTGGAGAAGGCAATCCGTCGACTTCCAAATAGCCAAGGCATTGCCGCCGTACACCGGTTTGGTTTGAAGTAGCTTTCCAGTGTCAGGATCAATGTCCACTTTGATACAATCCAGACAGACTGAGGAGTTCAATTTAGCCGCCAATCTGGGTGCAACATCTCGTCCCATATCTGTTTGACCAAGTAAGAGAATCATGGGGTTTATTTGTTTGCAGACATCTGCAATTGTATTGACATAGGTCTCGGGTAAAGATTCAGAGAATGGAGATCCATCAGCCACATAGACTTTATCCGCACCGCAATGGATGGCTTCTTGGGTTGCATCTCTGATATCTTGCCCGATGAGGATAAGGTTCAGCGGCTCTCCCAGCTTATCGCTGAGCATCCAGCCTGTACTTAAAAGCTCTGAGGTGACAGTCGTGATTTTCTGATCGGATACCTCGCCGCAGATTAAAACTCCTTTATATTCAGTCATCATTCACACCCAGCCTTCTTCTTTCAGTCTTTTGGCTAGCTTGACGGCTGCTTCGGCTGTTGTTTCGGCTTCGACGATTTCGCACTCCCTTTTTCGCTCGGGAATGTATAGCTTGACCAGCTTCCTTCGGGCAGCGTTGGCTCCAAGCTGCGTCGTATCAGCCTCAATATCTAAAGCACTCCACACAGGAACTTCCTTCTTTGATGCGGATATGATTCCCCATCCGGAGGGGAGACGGGGCTGGCCTACTTCATTGCTCACTGTAACAACGGTCGGCATAGGAACGGCGAACACCTGATAGCCATCCAG
>WTAW01000072.1 GCA_013139435.1 Candidatus Aminicenantota bacterium
CGATCCTGTCACCTCCGCGGTCCGTGAAGATGAAAACCCCGTAGTCGCTTCCCAAGTTAGATGCAACGGGATCAGGATTTCCTTCTCTCAATACTTGAATCCACATGTCGATATTGTTCTCCCTCATGACCTGTGGCAGGATAAGATCAAACTTTTCCCGGCGAATTTGATTCATCAATTCCTTTAGATCGTCCTCTTCCTGAGCCTGTGTTTCGGTCATTGCCGTATCAGCCGATACCGATTCGGTTGTTTCAGAACTACAGGAACATAGAAATAAGGACAAAGAAAGAATAACAAATAAAACTTGTCGAATAGACATCAAAAGCCTCCTTCACAAAGTGATTATTCACCACCTGATTTTCTCTCAGATATGAGGTGAAAGGTCAAGGAATTTCTCGCCATATTTTCTTCTCATCCCAATCAGGTGGAAAATTCCCTTGTTCCCATTCCCTTTGGATAGCCCCTTTCACCATAAGTTTTCGGGGCAAATTCTCTGCACGTTCAAGAATCCAGAGAGAGAGTCTGGTGGGCGGCCATGAGGAGTCCTTGGATCTTCACTCCGAACGGACAGGCTGCCTCACAGTGCCCTTCGCAGTCGGTACAGACCGATGCGCTTGTTCTCTGGAGTGCGGCATACTTCTCCATCGCCTGTTTTTCCCGGCCTTGGCTCATGAAATAGTGCTGGTAACGCATGATGGTGTTGACCGGGACTTCGTGTGGGCAGTGAGGTTCGCACTCCCCGCAGGCGTGACGGCAGTATAGGTTTCCGGAGAAAGATTCATAATCTGCGAGCATTCCTTCCTCGACCGGCTTAAGTCTCCCCCCGGAAAGGGACACATAAAACTCGAGATCTTCGTACGTGTTAATGGTGGGGCACACGGAATGAACGTCTGGATTGCTCAGACAGAACTTGATGGCAGCACCTCTTACCTCTTTATCTCCGCTCAAGCCGTATTTTTTTGCAAACTCCCGTCCCTTATCCGCTCGGGCTCTGAACTCGCTTAGGAATTCTTCAGCTTTCTCTGTGACTCTTCCCTTTTCTTTCATCCGCGCGTACATGTCCTGGATATCATTATAAGCCCTAACAGGATCGGTTTTCATTAGAGTCGCGCCCATGTTCTTCTCTCGGCAGGCTTTAAGGATTCTTTCTCCTTTTTCTCTTTGGATAAAATTGTATGTGAATAGCACAACATCGAAGCGCCCATCATCAGCGGCCGCAAGAATCACCTGATCCATAGGATCTTTTATAAATCCCGCATACTTGTGTTCGATGCCATGGTTGGACAATCCGGTGAATTTGACCCTTCCTTCTGCCTTGAGTTCTCTTATAGCCTCGTGATATCCCTCACGTTTTATCTGTTCGAGCGCGGGAGTCATATGGATCATCAAGCAGTCGAGGTAATCTGTTTGGAGCCTTTCCAGACATTTTTGCGCTCGGTCCTTAATTCCTTCCTTGGTGGATTTCCCAAACCCAAAGTTAAGTTTCCCCGTGATAAATAGCTTTTTTCTGTCTCTGCCCTTTATGGCTTGACCGATCGTCCGTTCCGAATTGCCCCGGGCATAATGTTCGGCCGTGTCGACATAATTCACTCCCGCATCCAGAGCTGCTTCAAAAAGGGCTGGATCGGTCAGGTTCCCGGCGCCGAAACCGATGTCCGACACTTTAAATCCAGTTCGTCCTAGGACTCTGTAATCTTTGATTTTGGATTTTTCAGACTGGGACTCTTGGCTGCTCTCTCCAAACAGCTTGTTTTTCCCGGCTAAACCAAGGCCTGCGGCCACAGATAGAGATGAGTGGATAAATCCACGCCTACTCAATCGAGAAGATCGGGTCTTTTTTTCTGACATGATCCTGTCCTTTCAATCCTATGAATATCATTCATATATACGTCATTATCATGCAGAGTTCAATCGACTTGTGCAGAATCTGATTCATCAATTCCTTTAGGTGGTCCGAATTTAGTTGAAACGAAAGACTTTCGTGGGCGTCTGGAGAGTCTTTGTGGGAGAGATTTCCTTTAAGGGCTTTCAAGGATTTTGTAAAAGGATATGTTTTGCCGATCACATTTTGCTATTCTTCTAATTATGACTACTAACTCGAATTACACTAACTTGCCTTACTGTAGTAGTGACGACGCGATTACCAAATTCCAAATGCAATCCACAAGCTGCTAGAATATCCATCTTAATAATGCTGCCACCCCAGGTACATCCAGTAATAGTAGTTTTTTTGGGAGACATGCCCTTACGATCGAACCATCCACCAGAAACAAGATATAAACTGTTATCAAGAACATAAGCAGAGTAGACGGAATTCCTGGTGGTAATGAGCACTAAATCTCCAAATTGCAGGTCTGCCTTATGCACCTGTTTTAAATGAATGGCGCCATCTACAATCTGTTCAAGATTGTGACCGTATCCAATCATAGTATTAATTATCTCAAAATTCAGAAAACCTTTCTATTTAATGTGTGTCGTTAACACGTAGAATATGGGCATCAGGTCACGGAAGTCCCCACCGGTCCAGCAGTTCATCGATCCTCGGATCCTTCGGGATCTGCCAGGAATCCGTGGGAGTCACTCTGATCCAAGGTAAAAAGCTGTCTCTCTCCTCATAGGCCTTTTTCACCCACTCAAATGCTTGATCCATCTCTTCACGCACCCAGTGAATAAAGGCAAAAGCTATGGGTTGGATATATTCCTGTCCTGCTCTGGACTTTAGCTTTTCGAAGAGGCGATCGGCAACCTCTTTGTCCCCGAATCGATAATGAGTCATAGCAGCACTTGCCAGATTCATGGGAACACCCCCAGAGAGCTCAACGCTTTTATCGATTTCTGCTAGCGCTTCCTTGATTCTTGATTTTTCAAGATACACTTCGCTGAGATGATGGCGCGCAAACCAGTCGTTAGGCTCAATCACGAGCCTTTTTTGAAACTCTTCGATCGCCTCATCATAGCGACGTGCATGATAGAGTACATGTCCCACATGGATGCTACACAGACCCGATACCGGATCGAGAGATTGTGCCTTTTTGGACTGGATGACAGCTTCATCGAACCGTTTTCTGAGAGTCAAGAAGATGGAATAATAGACATATATATATGCGGATCCTGGAGCCAAATCGATCGCCCGCTTGAATTCCTGCTCCGCATTCTCCCAATCCCAATCATAGATAGCCAGGATGGATGCCAATGACGCGTGGGCATCACCCAAAGTATCATCTATCTCGATGGCTTTCTGGACCGCCTCCCTTGCTCTAGGGAACGTCTGTCGGGGAGGTAGATTCCCCCAGAAAGAGCTCCACCAGTAACTGTCAGCCAGGCCGGCATAGGCTGCGGCGTTGTTCGGATCCTTTTCTATCGACTGCTCGAAATTCTCGATGGCCTTTTCGTATGCTCCAGGATTCATCTTGTTCCCGAAATAGCGGCCTTTCAAATAAAAGCTATAAGCTTCCTGATTGTCCGTATGATGCTTCACCAATCCCTGTTTCTCTTTTCCCAAAAGCTTGATCTTCAGCTTGTCAACTATCGCTAAAGTGATCTCATC